>JAENIT010000014.1 GCA_016844365.1 Dehalococcoidia bacterium | reverse complement strand
TGACGGATATGTTAGTAGAAAGCGGCGTAAAAGGGATCCTGAATTACGCGCCTTTCCAGGCCAGAGTACCTGAGGGTGTTTGGGTACGGGATATCGACCCGGTGGTGGCTTTACAGAGCATGACTTTCCATCTGAAAGCCATTAAATCCAAAGCTGCGGCTAACTAGTAGCTGCTTACCAGAAGTTCATCTCCGATGGGAAGGTTTCTCTTAATATCGTCCAGATGCTCTAAGGCCAATCCTGCTCCCATGGCAACGCATCTCAGGGGGTCCTGAGCGATGTGGCAGGGTATACCGGTCTCTTGAGAGACAAAGTCATCAATATGTCTCAGTAAGGCGCCACCCCCGGTGACCACAATACCCTGGTCTATTACGTCTGATGCGAGCTCTGGAGGAGTTTTCATTAGCACCGTTTTTGCTGCCCCCACTATAGCGGCTAAACAGTCGGATATGGCGTGGGTTGCCTCCGCTGAGGTTACGGTTGCCGTTCTGGGCAGGCCTGTAACTTGGTCCCGACCCCTGACCTCTATCTCCTTCGCATCATCAGTGGGGATGGCGCTGCCGATTGCTATCTTTACCTCCTCAGCCATCCTATCCCCTATGATGAGGTTGTGACGACGCTTTACAAAGGAGATTATCGCCTCATCCAGCTTGTCTCCCGCTACTCGCACCGACTCACTAACCACAATGCCGTACATGGATATGACGGCGGCCTCGGTTCTACCGCCTCCAATGTCCAGCACCATGTGGCCTCTGGGAGAACCTACTGGGATTTTAGCCCCTATGGCTGCGGCAAGGGGTTCCGGTATCAGGTAGGCTGGTCTCCTGGCGCCGGCCTGCTCTGCGGCATCCCGCACTGCTCGCTGCTCTACGCTGGTAGCCCCGACGGGTACGCACACCATGACCTCCGGCTTAGAAAATCTCCAGAAGCTGCGGACTTTGCCGATGAAATAGCGCAGCATAGCCTCGGTAATGGTGTAATCAGCGATGACACCCTCTCTCATAGGGCGAATAACGGATATGCTTCCAGGTACACGCCCTATCATGTCGCGCGCCTCATGCCCCACAGCTACTATACTGTTATCACGCATAGATAGGGCCACCACCGAAGGCTCGTTAATCACTATGCCCTTGCCTTTCACATAGACAAGGACATTCGCAGTCCCTAGATCAATTCCAACCCTGGTGCTCAATAAATGACCTCTGGTGGATTCAAAAGGGTTCTCTCTCTACGGTGGGCTGCCTAACGACCTTAGCGCCCAAACACCGGAGTTTCTGGTCCATGTCCTGGTAACCCCTATCTAAGTGGTAGATATCGTAGATTTCGGTCCGGCCTTCAGCTACGAGGCCAGCCAGGACTAGCGCGGCTCCGCAGCGGATGTCCAGCGCTCGAACTGGAGTCCCGACAAGGCGTGTTGGACCGGTAATTATCGCTGTCTGTCCGGCTACTACAACCTCGGCCCCCATCCTTCTCAGCTCTCCCACATACAGGAGGCGGTTGTCATAAACCCGCTCATGGATTACGCTGACCCCATGGGCTTGAGTAAGTAGGACTCCAAGGGTGGACTGAAGGTCGGTAGCGAAGCCCGGGTAAGGCAACGCCTGTATTGTAACCGCAGACAGAGAGCCGTTACTTTTAACTCTAATGGATCTCTCGTCCACATCCACAACTACGCCAGCTTCTCTGAGCTTCCAGACGAGGGCGTCCAAGTGGTCGCCTCTGACCTCGCACAGGGTCACATCGCCTCCAGAGATGGCGGCGGCGATGGCGTAGGTGCCAGCCTCTATACGGTCTGGAATTACTGAGGCGGTGCATCCGTGGAGTTCAGGTACACCCTGGATGTGTATGGTGTTAGTGCCAGCGCCGGTGATTTTGGCTCCCATGAGGTTCAGTGTATCTGACAGACAGGAGACTTCAGGCTCGCAGGCGGCGTTTTTTATTATGGTCTCCCCTTTAGCCAGACAAGCGGCCATGATGAGATTCTCAGTGCCCATGTTGCTTGGGTAGTCCATGAATATTTGGGCTCCCGTCAGCTCTTTGGCTTGGGCTCTGTATTTCTCGTCTCTTCGGCTTACCTCAGCGCCCAGGGACCGGAAGCCCACCAAGTGGACATCTATGGGACGCATCCCGATGACGTCTCCCCCAGGAGGGGAGCAGGCAGCTTCGCCGAAGCGGCCAAGAAGGGCCCCCATAACCAGGAAGCTAGCGCGGTTCTTCACGACAAGATGGCTGGGGGCCTCTGTAGTGGTGACGTGAGCGGCCTTAAGGCGTAGACGATCGTCCCCAACCCACTCCACCTCCATTCCCAGACTGGCCAAGACCTGGCTCATTATGGTCACGTCATCAATGTGGGGGACATTCTCTAGTACGCACTCCTCAGCGGTGAGGAGTGCAGCAGCCATACAGGGCAGGGCTGCGTTTTTAGCGCCGTTTATTCTGACAGAACCCTCTAGGGGGTAACCCCCATCTATGACAAAGCGCTCACCAGGCATGTATTAACCTCGGCAGTTACTGGTGCCTTCGACGACGGCGCTCAGCTACCCTAACCCGGATGAGGGCTCTGCGCAACGCGGCCTCGGCCCTGACCAGATCTATGTCTGCAGGTCTGAGCCTCACCCGCTCCTCGGCGCGGCGGCGCGCTATCTCGGCGCGCTCCAAGTCTATCTCCTCGGCGCGCTCGGCCACATCTGCCAGCACCACTACTTTGTCTGGCCGCACCTCTAGGAAGCCGCCCCCGATGGCAAAGCTGAACTCTTCATTCCCCTTCTTAGCTACAAGCTCTCCGTAAGTGAGGGCTGTGAGGAGGGGCACGTGGTTAGGCAGGATACCCAGTTCCCCCTCAATGCCAGGAGCGATCACAGTATCCACATCGCCGGAGAAGAGGGACCGTTCTGCGGTTACTATCTCGAGTCGTAAGGTTGGCACACTCTACTCTCCTGCATTATAACAAGATATTGTGGTTTTTGTTTCATTCCATCAATTTATGGATCATGGCGCGCAATTTGGGGGTTTCTTGATTGCTCAGAACATAGGCATTCTAAGTCTTCGTTACGCAAGAGTAAGGGACTAAGTTTAGTATGCCATCGTCCCAAGGATATGAGAAGGGTCTGAGCACGGTCCATTGTCCCCGCTCAGAGTGAACCCCCTCTTAAATGGACCCTTACATTAACCTACTTTATCCAGCGATCATCTGCTTGGCCTTTTCCACCGCCTCATCAATGGTGCCCACCATGTAGAACGCGCCCTCCGGGAGATCGTCGTGATTGCCATCTAAGATCTCACGGAACCCACGGACGGTCTCCTTGACGGGGACGTATTTGCCCGGTATACCGGTGAAGGCCTCGGCTACGTTCATGGGCTGGGACAAAAATCGCTGAATCTTTCGGGCTCTGGCTACTATAACCTTGTCATCGTCGGAGAGTTCATCAATACCCAGAATGGCGATAATGTCCTGGAGGTCCCTGTAGCGCTGGAGGACTCTCTGGACTCCTCTGGTGACGTTATAGTGCTCATCCCCAACAATGCGGGGATCAAGGATGCGAGACGTAGAGGTAAGAGGGTCCACTGCGGGGTAGAGGCCCTGCTCGGCGATGGACCGCTCCAAGGCTATCACTGCGTCCAGGTGGCCAAAGGTGGTGGCCACCCCGGGGTCTGTGTAGTCGTCGGCAGGTACGTAGATGGCCTGGAAGGATGTGATGGAGCCGTTGCGAGTGGATGTGATGCGTTCCTGAAGCTCGCCCATCTCTGTGGCCAGGGTGGGCTGATAACCCACCGCCGAGGGCATGCGCCCAAGAAGGGCCGAGACCTCCATTCCAGCCAGAGTATAACGATAGATGTTGTCGATGAACAGGAGAACGTCCTGGCCTGCCGAGTCGCGGAAGTATTCTGCTATGGTGAGGCCGGTAAGACCAATGCGGAGTCGAACCCCTGGGGGCTCGTTCATCTGGCCGAAGACCATGACGGTATTTGACATAACGCCAGATTCCCTCATCTCATGCCAGAGGTCGTTTCCTTCCCGGGAGCGCTCTCCCACGCCAGCGAAGACGGAGACGCCCTTGTGTACCGTGGCGATATTGCGGATAAGCTCCATGATGATGACGGTCTTACCCACACCAGCGCCGCCGTAGGCCCCAACCTTTCCCCCCTTGGTGAAGGGGGCGACAAGGTCTATAACCTTGAGGCCCGTCTCCAGCACTTCGGTAGTGCTGGACTGCTCCATAAAGCTGGGGGCGGCCCTGTGGATAGGCCAGGTCTCCTCAGCATTCACATCTCCCAGGTTGTCCAAGGGCTGGCCGAGGACATTGAACATCCTACCCAGGGTGGCGCGGCCCACGGGCACTGCGATAGCACGCCCGGTGTCGTTGGCTTCAGCGCCCCGCTGCAGGCCGTCGGTTATGTCCATAGCCAGACAGCGCACCCAGTTATTGCCCAGGTGTTGCTGCACCTCAGCCACCAGGATCTTATCTCCCATAGGTATCTCGACCGCGTTGTACAGAGCGGGAAGCTCGTTGGGGGGAAACTCTAGGTCCACCACCGTTCCAATTACCTGGGATACTCTACCTTTAGCCATAATTGCTCCTTTTTCCTAAGCTATTGGCAACGATTTTAATTGAACAATGTAGTAAGATGAGTTGTTATCATATGCTTAGTGGTCTCGGTTACCTTGCTCCCCTTGTCGGGCTATTTGCGGGGATAGCGTAATAGAGTGAACTACTAACAACTCTACCTTCAACCGCCCGTGTTTCTAACAAGTGCTCAAAAGCCCATCCGAAAGCATATCCGTCGTCGCTTGGCTGATCTTCATAGCCTGGCAGACCAAGTTCGTTGCGCAACTCCTGCTCAGTGAATGCTTCGTTTTCATGTAGTGCCAAGAACTCCGTTATCTTGTCTGCCCAAACCCCTATTTTCTCGTTTAATCCTTTCTGAAATTGTTCTTTAGTTATTGGCATTTTCCTCACCTACCTCCGGGGCGAAAACCTATCCGCCGTCGCACAACCCTAAAGTATTCTACACCTTCCAAAATCTTCGACTCTACGCGTCTATCTTCTATAAGCTGACGCAGTAGCTCCTCCAACTGTTCTTTGGAGTATTCTAATGTAGTCCTAGTATCTCTGTAGATCTGATCAATAGTATAAGCCCTTTCGGGGTTGGATTGCAGGTAGGCGAGCACTTCGGCTCTGGGTAGGATGCTTCCACTCTCGTAAGACTCACGGCTTATTGACATCTCCTATCCCTACACGGCGGCGGCGCCTCCAACCAGGTCTAGCAGCTCCCTGGTTATGGCGTCCTGGCGAATCTTGTTGGCCAGAAGAGTCAGGTCGCCAATGAGTTCCTGGGCGTTCTCAGAGGCGCTGCGCATAGATACCATCCTTGCCGACTGCTCGCTGGCGATGTGCTCCAGGACCGCGTGGTAGACTTCCATCTCCACGTATCGAGGCAGTAGGTGGTCAAGAATCGTGGCCGTGTCTGGTTCGTACAGGTACTCCAGGTTCCATCGGGAGTCGGAGGGCGCGGGCTCCACGGGTATAAGCTGTTCTATGACCGGGCGCTGGATCAGGGTGTTCACGAATCTGGTGTAGACCACGTAAACCTGGTCCACGTGGCCGCTCATGTAATCATCTATGACCACACGAGCTATGGGATTGGTGTCTAAAATGCCAGGCCTGTCTCCCAGGTTGGTAAAGTCGGCCCGCACTTCACGTCCGTAACGCATCATGAAGTCTCGCCCGCGACGTCCCACGGTTACAACACTGACGGGCACTCCTTGTCTCAGGATAAAACTACCAGAGGTTCTGTTAATGTTGGAGTTAAGGGCGCCGCACAGCCCCCTGTCAGCGGAGATGTGGATGATTCCTATCCGTTGCACTGGGCGCTGTTCCAAGAGGGGATGTAGAGGCTCTCCAGAGCTGGGCTGGGATGCCAGGTGGCCCAGCACGCCCCTAATTTGCTCCGAGTAGGGCCGAGTCGCTAGGCCCCGCTCCTGGGCGCGGCGCATTTTGGAGGCGGCGATCATCTCCATGGCGTGGGTGATCTTTGCGGTATTCTGGACGCTACGGATTCGACGGCGGATTTGACGAATGTTAGGCATGGTTTCTAGTTCTCTCTACTGTAAGGATGCGCCGCACTGGCGGCAGGTCTGAGGAACGTCTCTCTTCCACCCCGGTTGGCCCTGAGTCCAGCGGCCACACTGGAGGCATTTTTTGGCCCTATTATTATCCTTCTCCATGTCCCAGTATCCGAACCACCCCATGTTGCACCAAGACCGGAAGTTGCTCATTAGCACAGTTCGATGAAACTCGTTCTCTACCCATTTCTGGACTGCCGTCCGATCCTCCCAAACCACCCAGAACAGGTAGACTCGCTCTGGTCGCTGGTATATGTGATACTCCAGACACCCTGGAATAGCCCTAAGCTCTTGTTCCATCCGGGAGGCCGCCTCTTGAAAGGAGCGCTCGCCCTCCTCGGTGAATCCTATCTCTACAGTGGTCAGCAGTGGCACGGCGCATCAGCAGGGACTGAATCATCGATTAGCTACGCAGTCACCGTCCTCTTGTACTCCTCGACGGCGGCTCTCATCCGAGCCTGGAGGTCATCGGACAGTTCCATCTTTTCAGCGATTTCTCTCGTAATATCTGGGTGGCCGCCGTCCATGAATCGGTGAAAGCCCTCCTCCCAACTGGCCATCCGGTCAACGGGACCCTCATCGAGGTAACCATTGACACCAGCGAAGATCATCATCACCTGCTTTTCCAGGGCTAGAGGGCTGTACTGGAGTTGCTTCAGTACCTCTGTCAGGCGCTGGCCCCGATCCAGTTGGCGGCGGGTGGATGGGTCCAGGTCGGCGGTGCCGAATTGGGCAAAGGCCGCCAGCTCCCGATACTGGGCTAGGTCTAACCTCAGGCGGCCTGCTACCTGCCGCATAGCCCGCCTCTGGGCTGCTCCACCCACACGGGAGACGGAGAGGCCCACGTTCATGGCCGGCCTTATACCGGCGTTGAAGAGGTCTGTTTCCAGGTAAATCTGGCCGTCGGTGATGGAGATGACGTTGGTTGGTATGTAAGCCGAAACATCCCCAGCCTGGGTCTCGATGATGGGCAGCGCGGTGAGAGAGCCGCCGCCGTAGTCTGGGTGGAGCTTGGCCGCTCGCTCCAGGAGGCGGCTGTGGAGGTAGAAGACATCTCCTGGGTAGGCCTCCCGGCCCGGGGGGCGGCGCAGGAGCAGGGATAGCTGGCGGTAGGCCCAGGCGTGCTTGGAGAGGTCGTCATAGATGATAAGGGCCTCCCTGCCCTGCTCCATGAACTCCTCGCCCATGGCGCAGCCGGCGTAGGGGGCAAGGTACTGCATGGCGCTGGAGTCCGAGGCGTTGGCGGCCACTACAATGGTGTGTTCCATTGCTCCGTACTGTTCCAGGGTGGCCACAGTCTGGGCCACTTTGGAGGTTTTCTGACCAATGGCCACGTAGATACAGATAAGGTCGCCGCCCTTCTGGTTGATGATGGTATCGAGAGCTATGGCCGACTTGCCAGTGGATCGGTCTCCGATGATGAGCTCTCGCTGTCCCCGGCCGATGGGGATCATGCTGTCAATGGCTTTTATGCCGGTTTGGACTGGAGTGTCAACGCTCCTTCTAGTGACTACGTTGGGAGCCACTCTCTCCACAGGACGGGTCTTGCTGGTATCAATGGTACCCTTGCCGTCAATAGCCTGGCCCAAAGCGTTGACCACGCGCCCAACAAGGGCGTCTCCCACGGGGACCTCAACGATGCGGCCGGTGCATCTTACCTCGTCCCCCTCCTTGATATCGGTGTAGTCACCTAAGATGATTACGCCTACGCTCTCCTCCTCCAGGTTAAAGGCTATTCCCATGGTTCCGCTGGGGAACTCCACCAATTCGTTAGCGTGGACCGAGGCTAGGCCGTGGATACGGGCGATGCCATCCCCCACGTCGACTACTGTGCCCATGTCGACTGCGGTGAGCTCGGCTCCAAAACGCTCAATCTGCTCTTTGAGGATAGATACTATGTCTTCTCCCCTAATGGTCATCTCCGATACCTCCTGAGCCTATTATCGGCCTATTGGTGGCTGTGATATTGGTGCACTAAAGGGTGAAAATGGATTATAAAGTACTGGCCTGCGAAAGCGATAGGGCGTCTGTTAGTGAGGATGGAAAGCTAACCGTATCCCATCCCTCCCGAACCAACAAGAACAAAAACGCTTACACTCTTGACAGGCTCCTTTTTAATGCCTGTAGCTGTCCCCTGGTGCTCCCGTCGATGATTTTGTCTCCTAGTCGGATCACAATTCCAGCGATAATAGTTGGATCGACGCTGGTTTCCAGTTGTATTTGCTTTCCCGTAGTCTCGCTGAGTCGTCTAGCGACGGACTCCTCCTCTTCTCGAGTTAGAGTTACGGCGGTTATAACCCTGGCGTGCTCTATGCCACGGTGTGCGTCCCACAGACGACGGTACTCATCGACGAGGTTGGGGGCCAACTCATGACGCCCCTTCGAAATTAGTAGAACGGCCAGGTTCAATGCAGTGGGGTGCAAGCTGCTGAGCCTTTGTCTGACTATCCCGGCCTTATCAGAGAGGGGAATTCTGGGACTCCCCATCACGAGGGCGAAGGCTGGCTCTTCAAAGG
>JAENIT010000168.1 GCA_016844365.1 Dehalococcoidia bacterium | reverse complement strand
GAGTAGTTGAGCGGAATGGCTACTAGCGGGCGGAGCACATAGTGCGAGTTAGGGAGTTGACGGGACTGCGGCCTTGGATTTTCCCGCTTTGTCTTCTACTCGGCTCCCTGTTCTTCGGGGCTGTGGCTGCCTATAAGGCCCCGAATCTGTTTTCCGGCCCAGTTATCGTTGCCATGCTGGCCGTTTCAGTGAGCCGAGCGACCCCATTAGTGTATGGATCCCTCTCCGGCATCTTTTGTGAGCGCTCTGGCGTCACGCAGATCGCCATCGAGGGGATGATGCTCACGGCAGCGTTCTTTGCCTTCGCCGTCCAGGTCGCAACGCACAATATTTTCATTGCCCTTGGTGGGGCCATGCTGGCTGGAGCGCTTATGGGAGCCTTCCATGCTGTCCTCTCCATTACCTTCCAGGTCAACCAAATCATCAGCGGCACGGTGGTGAACATTCTGTCAATCGGATTGACTGGTTACCTGAACCGACAGCTCTTTCTATTCGATCAGGCAATAGATGTGACGGTCTTTCCTCAACTTCCTGTCCCCGTACTTGCTGACTTGCCGTGGCTGGGGCGCATTCTGTTTTCTCATCAACCTCTCACCTACGTGGCCCTTCTGTTGCCTCTGATGGCTCACGTCTGGCTCTTCCATACTACTTGGGGTCTCCGCACCCGGGCTGTTGGAGAGCATCCTCTGGCCGCCGATACCGCTGGGATCAATGTCTACTCCATTCGGTACTTGAACGTTATAGTGGGCGGCGCTTTGGCCGGTCTGGGCGGCGCGTACTTTACCCTTGAATCGATTCCAACTTTCCAGCCACTGATGACCAATGGGCGAGGATTCATCGCCTTAGCAGCCATGATTTTCGGCAAATGGACTCCCTTAGGAGCTTGGGGTGGCGCGCTGCTGTTCGGAGTGGCTGAGGCCCTCCCGGTTACGCTGCAGATTCAGGGTGTTACTGTTAATTACTTCCTGGTCGGCTTGCTTCCTTACGTCCTCACGATAATCGTCTTAGCGGGGGCCGTTGGCCGGGCGTCGCCTCCAGCCGCTATTGGTCTGCCTTATGATAGACGCTAGCGCGCATCCGCTCTTACAGCTCCGCGGGATTACGAAGCGATTTCCTGGGGTTATCGCTAACGACAATGTCTCTCTGGACCTCTTCTCCGGAGAGATACTGGCGCTTCTGGGAGAGAACGGCGCTGGCAAAACTACACTGATGAACATTCTATACGGGCTGTATATGGCGGATGAAGGTGAGGCGGTCCTTAAAGGTGTTCCTGTCCGTATTCACAACCCGCGTCAGGCCATCGATTTAGGTATCGCGATGGTGCATCAGCACTTCATGCTGATCCCAACCCTCACCGTAGCGGAGAATATAATCCTGGGCGATGAGCGGACACGCGGCCCACTCTTGGATATTCAAGGGGCAGAGCAAGAGATATCGGAGCTAGCGCGCCAATACGGCCTGCAAATCGACCCCCACGCCCGACTTCAAGACCTGACCGTCGGTCTGCAGCAGCGAGTTGAAATCCTTAAGGCGCTCTTCCGGCACGCAGATATTCTGATCCTTGATGAGCCTACCGCAGTCCTGGTTCCTCAAGAGGTGGAGCAGCTCTTCCAGACGCTCCGCTCCCTGGCGTGGGAGGGCAAGGGGATTATCTTAATAACCCACAAGCTCAAGGAAGCCCTCGATGTGGCCGACCGCATTGCAGTGCTAAGGCAAGGGAGGTTGGTTGGAACTACGACTCCTGACCAGAGTTCAGAGGGGTCTTTAGCGGCCATGATGGTGGGACGCTCCCTGACTCTCAGCGTCCGTAAAAGTCCAGCAAAAGAGGGCGATGTGGCCCTTGAAATAGAGAATCTGCGGGTTCGGAGCAACCGAGGGCTCTTCGCGGTGGACGGCGCTATGCTGACGGTGCGGAGTGGGGAGATCGTGGGAATCGCGGGTGTTGAGGGCAACGGCCAGAGCGAGCTGGCGGAGGCGTTGACAGGACTCCGCCGCGTAGAATCTGGGTCTATTCGGCTCCAGGGTCAGGAGCTAACCAACAGGCCACGCCGACAGTTTATCGATCTCGGCGTCTCCTATATACCTGAGGACCGGCAAAAACACGGCCTGGTGTTGAGCTACGATGTGGCCTACAACTTAATGTTGAGCGCCTATCATATTCCGCCCTTTTCTCAGGGAATCCGCTTGGCTCGGCGCGCCATAGTGGACTTCGCCGCCAGAGTGGTGCGCCAGTTTGACATACGAACGCCATCGCTACAGACCCCTATAAACCACCTTTCAGGGGGCAATCAGCAGAAAGTGGTCGTCGGACGGGAGTTTTCTCGCCCAATCGAGCTTTTAGTGGCGGCACAGCCCACACGAGGTTTGGATGTCGGCTCTACTGAGTTCATTCGCCAGCAGATTCTTCAAGTCCGCGAAGGGGGTGCGGCAGTGATACTGATCTCCTCTGACATGGACGAAATCCTGGCGCTCTCTGATCGTATCGCCGTTCTCTTCCGCGGTCGGTTCACCGACGTTCTTGATTCGCGCCGGGCGACTCCACAAATCCTGGGTCTTCTTATGAGCGGCGTTCCCGTGGATTGAGAGCCACGCGCTATTGTAGGAGATGTCCCGCCACAAAGGGGGAGAGGTTCGATTATAGCCCGGTGCAAGGCGTCAATTAGCCTATTTGCCGATGCGGATCGTCAAGAGGATGGGGTAAGCACTCGGGCTGTTACTGGTTGGCTTCTTCCCCGTAACTGTAGCTCCCGCTTAGGGGCATCGGGGTAACGACGGCTCACCCAGGCGTAAGTCTCCTCCGTCACTAACAGCTCTCCCGGCGCGGCCTCTCCCTGAAGTCTGGCGGCCACGTTTACTATGTCGCCGATGACTGTGAAGTCCCGCACGTCGCTGCCCTCTGGTCCCACATTTCCCACAAAGACCTCGCCCGAGGCTATGCCAGCCCCAACAGCCAAGGGGTTGTCGCCGCCTAGAGTTGCTACGCCTTCTAGTATCTGAAGCCCTGCTTCAACGGCCCGTTGTTGATGGTCGTCCGGGTG
>JAENIT010000167.1 GCA_016844365.1 Dehalococcoidia bacterium | reverse complement strand
CGTGAGGGAGGTCCTGGAAGGGGATGTATCCCTGCCAATCGTAAGTGGGGTCCCAACCTGGTGATGGCCTCTGGCCGTTGCCTCGACCCCTGATGGGCGCGCTCCCGGCAAGCTGGTAGCCGATGTTGCCCGAGGTGTCGGAGTAGGTGAAGTTCAGGGATGGCGAGGTCCGATGACGAAGGGCCGTCCTGAACTCATCCCAGTTGGAGGCCCGCAGCAGGAGGAGGCCACCCTTGTAGAGGTGCTGGGGCTCTAGGATCGTGCTCTTGAGGGCAAAAGTCCTGCTCTCATTCCTCAGTATGGGAGTGATGATGGGCCCGTGATGTGTCACCTTAACGTGCTCCACCCAGGGCTCCGTCCATCCTTTGACCCGGATCACCTCACTATGCGCGCGCACCTCCAGCCAGCGGCCATCGTGACGGTAGCGGTCTGGTTCCGAGGGGTGGATATCCTCCTGATACAGGTCCTGGACGTCGACCATGGCGGCGGTGATCCCCCAGGCGATATTTCGGTTATGGCCTATTATGACCCCAGGCATACCCGGGATGGAAGCGCCGATGACATCTATATCCCCGGCGCACAGATGAATTTCGTACCAGGGAGAAGGTATCTGAGGGATCAGGTGAGGGTCGTTGGCCAGAAGCGGGCTGCCGGATACGGTCTTGTCGCCATCCACGGCCCAACTGTTGCTGCCGCCGGAGAACCCAGGTAGACCAGGGGTCTCCGTGATCTCATCGCGCGTGTTAAGCCCATGATCTTTCTCATGTCTGACTATCACAGGTTGATCGTCTGAGTAGCCGGGATCCAGGCTCGTGGGCACCTCCTCGCCGAGGGCCTCAGTGAAGTGAAGCCTCACCAGCTCGGCGTCCCAGTTTACTGAAATGCCCCAGCTCATCAGCTTAGTCCAGGCTAAACAATCGATGACGCTCCAGGGCCTGGGAGAGAATCGCAGTAAGATGAGCTCCAGGGGGAGCCAATGGCGGTTATCCTTTAGAAAGGCGTTGATGCCCTGGCAGTACGCTTCCAGAATATCCCTCTCCTCTGTCTCCAGCAGGGCGGCCTCCTCCTCGGCGGCTCTCCTGAACCCCACAATTCTCATGAAGCGGTCTACCTCCAGGGTGGCCGCGCCTAGCGCTTCAGAGAGGGTCCCGGTGGCGATGCGCCGGTTCAATTCCATCTGCCACAGGCGGTCCTGGGCGTGGACATAACCCTGGGCGAAGAACATGTCCTTCTGGCTACGAGCGTAAACGTGGGGGACGCCCCAACGGTCTCTAATGACCTCCACTCTGTCTTGAAGGCCGTCTATCCGTATTGATCCACGGATTTTTGGCAGGTGTTGGCGAAGAAGGTAGCAATAGGCGGCCCGTCCTGCTGCGGAAGCAGTTCCGAGAGCTGAGATGATGGAATTTACGGCCGTACTCCGACTCAAACCTTGTCCTCGATAAGAAGATTGCAAATGCTACCGTAATTCCAGAGAAGGATGTTGTCAAGCCTTGGGCACAATGGGAGGCCGTCTCCCTCCCCCTTTTAGGGGGAGGTTAGGTGGGGGTCGGCTTTTGACGTAGTGCCGATTGTCTCAATCGGCACTGGGGCGGATGAGACATCTGCCCCTATGAGGGAGGGGAAATCACTTAGATTTCGTGGATGGAGGGGTTATGCTATACTTTTAGTATACGGTCATCCTCATAACCGACTTATGTTATTTTTTAATCTCGATCTCCTGCTGAAAGACCCCTGGGGTTTCCTTGTCCTGATGGGCACAACTAGCCTCGCCTTGGTTATTGCCATCACCGTCCACGAGTTTAGTCACGCTCTGGTGGCCGAGGGCCAGGGGGACCACACTGCAAAGGCGATGGGGAGGCTCTCTCTGAATCCCCTCGCTCATTTGGACCCGATGGGTACTATTCTCCTGTTTATAGTGGGCTTTGGGTGGGGCAAGCCGGTGCCCGTGAATCCACACAACCTGCGAGGAGGCTTCAAGCTGGGTATGGCCGCAGTTGCTCTGGCTGGGCCTCTGTCTAATGTACTTACCGCTGCTCTGCTCGCGCTGCCCATAAGATTGGGGCTCTTGGTCTGGCACTCTCCCATGAGATATTCTGGATTCGCTCAGATGGATCCTATGTGGATACTGTCGGATGTTGTTGGAATTGTTATAATGTACAATCTGCTGCTGGCGGCCTTCAATCTCTTGCCTATAGCCCCTCTGGATGGCTTTAAGGTGGCACTGGGCTTGTTGCCAAGAGGGATAGATGTACCCTTCAGCCGTCTGGAGCAGTATGGGCCCGGCATCCTCATGGCGATAATAGGGCTGGGGTACTTTACAGAGCTGGACATCCTATGGGGAGTGATCGGGCCGGTTATAAAAGTGATGGCATACGTCACAATAGGAAGGCCTTTATAAGATCAACACTTATATTTCTGTAGGATGGTATAGCGTAGATCGTAGCAATTCATGATAGGTCGTAGGGCCTTTTATATGGGAGGTGGAAATGGAAGACATAGTGATAATCGGGCTGGGTCAAATTGGCGGCTCTATAGGAATGGCCCTGAAGCAGGCGAAGCTCAGATCCGCACAAATCATTGGGGTGGATATAGATCGGGGTGTGGCGGCTAAGGCTCAGCGCAAAGGTGCTGTCGACTCTACCGAGAGGTTGCGGGCTGAGGTAGTTGAGGACGCGGCCCTGGTGATTGTGGCGACTCCAATTTTGGCCATGAAAGAGGTCTTTCAGGAGATAGCCACGTCATTGCCTGTGGGATGTGTGGTGACGGATACTGGCAGCACCAAGGAGCAGATCCTAAAGTGGGCCGAGGATTTACTGCCTCACCACGTTAGCTTTGTGGGGGGTCACCCCATGGCCGGCAGGGAGATCCAGGGCATTGACGGCGCCGACCCCAACCTTTTTAACGAGCGCCCCTATTGCATTGTGCCCTCCCTCAATGCCTCCAAAGGCGCAGTACAGTTGGTGGTTGACATGGTGGATGCTATCAAGGGCGTTCCCTACTTTGTGGATGCTCCAGAGCACGATGTGCTCGTGGGCGGTATTAG
>JAENIT010000166.1 GCA_016844365.1 Dehalococcoidia bacterium | reverse complement strand
GTTAGTATTGTACCATACGGGGGAATGCGGAGTCTTTTAAGAAACAGCTTCGGCTTACATCTATGCTGGATACCAATAATCAAGGTTACGGCGGGCCTTAGCCCAAAGCCAGTCGAGGGAAGTAGGTAGAGTAGTAGCCTCGGTCTCTGGTCAGCAGTCGGTCCGTCAGGACCAGGGCGTGGGCACCTATGAGGAAGTCCGCTAACAGGTGCTGTCTCGGCTGGAGGTTGGCTCCGCACCTCACGCATTGCACCTCCTGGGGAGACCCGCACTGGGGACATACCAGAGAGGAAGGTCGGCGCCGCAGGTACTCCCTCCAGGTCTGGCCCGCGAGATGCAGCGCCTCGGGGGTGGAAGGCTCCAGCCTGATACCGGTATCGCCCAGGAACCGTTCTAAGTCCTCTCTGTCGAGGAAATGGGCGGCCAGCTCAGCGTAAACAGTTTCGCCTATTACGATGGCCCCAGACCTAAGGGCCTGGAGCAAAGCAGCCTCCGACCCCTCGCTCTTGGGAGCGTCCGGGATCAGAACATCCAGAAGGATGTTGGTGTCGACGGCAGTGATCACTGTCCCCGCATTTCGTCCAGAAGTCGGTCAGTGTCCTGTCCTGCCAGCTCCCTCAGATAGCCCCGATACTTCTCGAAGGGGGAGGCTGGCACCCGCTTCTGGACGCGGTATCCGCCCTCATCCTCAAGGAATTCAATCTCGTCGCCGGTCCTGAGGCCCAGTCGCTCCCGAACATCTTTGGGGATGGTGACCTGTCCTTTGCTGGTGATTTTCGTCTTCGGCATGGTCAACTCACTGTGTGCAAGGAATATGTTCCTTACCTAATTGTAAGGCAAGGGATTGGCATGGTCAAGGAGCTGAAAGGACTGGTTCTGCGCTACTCTCAGCGAGAATGGCTTCAGTAGGGGGTTGTTAGGGAATCTCGCGGGCGAAGGCAAGCCGTCAGTGAAACGAATGTATTGACTTCCATGTTATTGAAAAGTAGACTTTGAGTGATTAACAGCCACCAGCAGGGTCGCAGTTCTTGTGACCAAGAGGATCTCTTTAGCAAGAGAGGAGGAGCTATGATGAGCGGTTACAGTCGGATTTTGAGAGCAAGGGTTTGGCTCGTTTTTGGGCTGATGCTCGTGTTACTGGGAAGTGTTCTGGGCTCGCCACTGACCATCACTGAGGCGAAGCCATCTGCGGATGTTAGGGAATTCTCGGTGACCTTTGAAAATCCTGATCGTATCTCACCCAACGTCTTTACCGTGGATGTGGGCGATACCATCCGATTCAATATGAAAAACAATACCAATTCACCCCACGACTTCCACATTGGCGGGAATGGCGTGGACGTCCAGTCTGAGCATGTCGAAAAGGGCCAGTCGGGAGTGTGGGAGTACACCTTCGAGCAGCCAGGGGTATACGCCCTGTACTGTACCATCGAGGGCCGAGTTCCAGGGGTCACTGCTCCCCATCGGGCCACGGGTCCCATGGAGGGAGTGATTGTGGTCACCGAGCCTGGAGCTACAGCAGATCTGGAGAGGTACCAGGCCAGGACTGTGGAGCTTGGCACCGTCGACAACTCCGGAGTTACAGGGACCGCTTACCTTCAGCCTCGGGCCGATGGAGGCACCTCGGTTCGAATAGAGGCCGATGGACTAACCGTGGGCAGATCCTATTTTGCAGAGCTGCATGACCGATCGGGCAATATCCTGGGTAGCGCCCAAGCGCCGGAGGCTTATCTATCTAGATTCGTGAACGTGACTGGCGGAACGGCAAGGATCCTCACCTCAGTCGGCAGTGAGGTTACCATCGATGGAGTCGCTTCTGTCACGATACAGGAGGGGTCAAATCCCCCAGGGATAGTACGGGCTTCTGGTGCCAGCATCCTGCCGTCTCCTGGGTCCCTGGCGGGGCAAGGGACGGTGCGAGCCTCGGAAAGCGGCATTCGTCTAGTTACAGAGTCGCTGCCAAGCGCCGAGGCGCTGCCTTTTTCCGGTGATGCTGCGTTCTCATCGCTGAATCCAGGCATGTTTTTCAGCCTTGGCGGGTTAGCCTTGGCCTTTGGAGCGCTCATGCGAATGATGCGTCTAGGCTCGCCTTCGGCGGCGACAGGATCTGGAAACGGCATAAGTATATCCCCCGGGGGGCAGTCAGGAGCCTCGTTGTCGCCCGCAGGTCTAGCCGTGAGCCTTGTTGGGGTGGCCCTGGTTGTAGGAGTCCTGGCGCGCCGAAAATCGAAGAGTCCTTAGGCCCTTCGCTCACCCAATTTTACATAGCCTCTGGCGCCGTCATGCCCATGAGGGTGAGGGTGCGGGCGAGGACGATCTTGGCCGCCTCCACCAGCTTTAGGCGCGCTCTGGATAGCTCCATATCATCGGAGACGACGCGGCACTGGGTGTAGAAGCTGTGAAATAGTGTAGCCAACTCCATGGCGTAGTGGGGCAGGTTGTGTGGCTCCAGACTCTGAGCCGCCACCTCCACCAGCTCCGGCAACTGGACCATCTTGCGGATGAGGGACAGCTCCGGCTCCGTGGTCAGAAGACTCACGTCCCCCTGACTCCAGTCGATGCCCCGCTCTCTGGCGTAGCCGAGGACGCTCGCGATGCGGGCGTGGGCGTACTGCACGTAGTAGACGGGGTTCTCGCTGGACTGGCGCACCGCCAGCTCCAGGTCGAAGTCCGACTGGCTGTCCGCGGATCGGGAGAGGAAGATGAATCGGCAGGCGTCGGCCCCCACCTCATCTATGACCTCTCGCAAGGTGATGATGTCGCCAGTGCGTTTGGAGAGGCGCACAACCTCCTGTCCACGCTTGAGGGTCACCAATTGGGTGATGATGACCTTTAACCGCTCCGGATCGATCCCCAGAGCGCCGACCACCGCCTTGACTCGAGAGACGTGGCCCAGGTGGTCAGCTCCCCATATATCGATGGCCCTGTCAAAGCCCCGCTCGACGAACTTGTTGTAGTGGTAGGCGGCATCGGAGGCGAAGTAGGTGGGCGCGCCGTTGCTGCGGACAAAGACGTTGTCCTTATCTTCCCCCAATTGCGAGGAGACGAACCATAG
>JAENIT010000165.1 GCA_016844365.1 Dehalococcoidia bacterium | reverse complement strand
AGGTCGTTCATATCTATGTCCGAGGCTTGAAGGCCATGGACGAAGGGCTGGCCTGGGGCCTGGTCGCCGTGCCAGGTATAGTTGGACCAGTTACGCCCCCCCAGGGCGTTATCGGCGCCCACCCCCCGAACCTGGGCATCCAAAAAGGCCAGCATGTTGGAGAAGCGGTACATGCCGTACTTGCCAATGACCCCCAGAAGCCCCATGCCGCCTCGCAGTTTGAAGGTGCGGGTCCCCGCGCCATGGGTCTCCTCGATCATCTCCGGCTGGTAACCGTCCTTCTTTAGCCGGTTGGTCCCTTCGGAACCGCTGTAGGTCTTGGCGATGGCCACCATCCCACGAGCTATGTAATCATTGGCCTGATCCCAGGAGAGCTTCAGGAAGGTATCGGTGCCTCGGCTGTCGAACTTGTACTTGGTGCGCAGCGATGGGTCATCAGATAGGGAAGGGAATCCGGCGTCAGCCCACTCCTTCCATCCTTTGCGCAGCATGGGGTACCTGAGGCGGAAAGGACCGTAGACTCTGCGATGCATGGTGTAGCCCTTGCCGCAGCCCCGGGGGTTCCAGTGCTCCGTAGCCTTGTTGCCATAAAGGTCGGCGTAACGCTGCACATCATAGTTTTGCTCGACGCGCATCACTACACCGTTGCGGGTAAAGGCCCGAAGGCGACACGCATGGGTGTCGTTAGGAGAGCACACATAGGTGAAGGTTCCGTCGTACTTATACTGGTCTCGGTACACCGACTCCCAATCCCTGTTGGGGTAGATGTCCAGGGGATTGCCGATTGGAGATTTGGGCTTCAGGGTACGCTGGGCGAGGGCTGGCCTATCCTCCAAGGAGCGTAGAGAGGCTGCGGCTACACTTCCACTAGCCACACCTAAAGCACCCTTGAGAAACTGCCGCCTGGAGATCCGGGTCTGACTCATACTCTCACCTCGAATCCGTTGTATAAAGGGCTAAAGACGCTCCCTCTCTTTTTGGAATCCTTCATCGGGAGGGAGTAAGTTTATTGGAACGCCGGTGATGGATCGCACGAAGCTGAGGAGGCTACTCAAATCTGCGAAGTAGGACTCCTCACCCCCTTGAACATGGTGCGCGTGCCATCGCCACTCCGGTGGCGCTGACATCTCCCTGGGCTCAAGCCACAGCCTGACGATAAAGGAGTGGCGGCTCGTAGACTGAGAAATCACCATGTCCCCTACCAAAACAAAATCCGCTGGGTGAATTATTTCACCCAGCGGTGTCACGCCAGTGTCACCAGGATACTTAATTGTTCAGGAGATAGGGAGGCCACCGGTCGACTGACGGACGTTCAAGATCTTTTGATAAAGCTGGACGGTTTCTGCCATGGGATCCACGTCCAACTCCTCCTTCAATACCCTCTGACATGCCCGGTACTGAAGAACGGCCTCTTCATGCCTCCCAGCCGTAGATAGCGCCCGCATGAGGGCGCGGTGGATGTCCTCCCGACACGGTTCTACCTTTAGCGCCTCCTGATAAGCGGCTATTGCATCGGGATAGGAATTCCTACTTTCGTATAGATAGGCCATCTCACATAACAGGAACAGATACTTCTCCGCTAGCCGCTCCCTTTCAGCCATAGCCCAATCGGCATAGGGCTCGTCTTGGAGGAAGGGCCCCTTATAGAAAACAGCAGCAGCCTGGTAACGCTCCAGGGCGCTTTCTACCTCCCTTTGCTTGGCATGGTATGTGCCCTCTTTAGCCAGCTCCTCAAAGGCTCCTACATCTGTCCACAAAGTCTCTGGATTTAGCTTATAGAACTCCCCATCGCTCACGATGTGAGCGCCATTTCGAGATTCTCCCTCTAGCTGGCGGCGCAAGAAATACATCACGACCTTGAGTCGCTCCAGGCCTTTGCTGGGGGCCGCCTCTGGCCACAAGAACTCAATAATTGCCTCTCTATGCACAGGCTGTGAGCCATGCGCCGCCAGGTACTTCAGTAAGGATAGGGACTTCTTCCTCTTCCATGAGGTAATAGGGAGTTCAGTCTCTCCCAAGAAGGCGCGGAACGCGCCAAGGCTATACAGCCTCAACTGGCTGCCTCCCGGATGTCTTGGGCGATAAGAGACATGGTGGAGGAAAATGATTGCTAAGGTACCATCGGTTGAGGAGTCTGGAGGGACCACCATGGTGCTCAAGGTCACTTGGATCAGGCTTCCGTCACGCCCGGGGCAGATAACCTCCCCTTCCGTGAAAGGCACACAGCGGTGAAATTCCGAGGCCGCTGGACAGCTAGGGGAACACACTACTCTGCCGTCAGGGGTCTCCGCACGGAGAACCTCCCAACAGTACCGTCCCAGCACATCAGTCGCGCTGTACCCCAACAAAGCCTCGGCGACCGAGTTCCAAGCACTAACCCGCAGCCCTCCATCAACAGCGAAGGCCCCGTCAGCGCACAAATGAACCATATCAGCGGAGATGGTCATACAAGCCGGCCCCTCGTAGCATCCCTACCACAAACAATGTGCTTGTCTCACAATGAACTCATCCCCAACATAACCCACAACTCACTCTCGCGCCAGAGACCGCTAGCTTTCTTCCATGGGCAGCACCTTGGTGAGAATGGAGTAGGCCAGCAGCATCAGCGCCACGATACCCACGGACAAGGACACCTCAGTCCATGTGGGGAAGTAGTGCATGTGCTCCTGGAAGGAGAACAGTTGGATCTCCACTCCTACCGTTATCAGGTTGTAGCGGTAAGCGGCTACGGCCAGCAAGGCCAGAAAAGAAGCCACTGTAAGCCACGGGGTAGTCCTGCCCTTTGGGAAAAGCAGAATCACAAAGGCGACTACATACCCCGCTACTTGGATTACCGAGAAGGGGAGATGGGTTTCAGCCAGGAAATGCCTGGCCTCTCCAGCAGTAACCTCATCACTGTAGGTGTATATAAGCAGGTCGAAGAAGTCCAGGAACCCGGTGATTGCTATGAAGAAGGCTAGGAGAGCCCCCAGATGAGCCAGAGTACCCTTACTCACCAGTTCTCTCTTGGTAAGCCAGGAGGTGACAATGGTCACCAGCAGTACAGCGGCTGTTCCCGTAGCA
>JAENIT010000164.1 GCA_016844365.1 Dehalococcoidia bacterium | reverse complement strand
CCTCCAGCCCTCGCTTAGCGGTATCGCCATATTCAAAACTCGGTTGCGTTAGGATAGCGCGTGGGTTAAAATTGCGTTAGTAAAACGCAAACGCTGTGGAGGCCGAAAAACTAGACAGGGGGTTGGAGATGCCGAGCTACCCGATAGAGCGAATACGAAACGTAGTGCTCCTATCTCACGGAGGTGCCGGTAAGACTTCACTGGGAGAGGCCATCCTCTTCGATACGGGGGTGATCAATCGCCTGGGTCGGGTGGAAGAAGGCACCACGGTCTCTGACTATGACCCGGACGAGGTAAAAAGAAGGATCAGTATCAACACCTCGGTGCTGCCCTGCGTCTGGAAAGATCACCAACTGAACATCTTGGACACCCCCGGATACGCCGACTTCGTCGGCGAGGCCAAGGCCGCGATACGAGTGGCTGACGCCGCCGTATTTCTGGTCTGCGCCGCCTCCGGAGTGGAGGTGGGAACCGAGCTCACCTGGGGGTACGCCGATGAACGGAGTCTGCCGAGACTCATCTTTGTGAATCGGATAGACCGGGACAACGCCGATTTCCTTCGCACCGTTGAGCAGATAAGAGGACAGTTTGGAGCCAAATGTGTGCCCATTCAATTGCCCATCGGCTCCCAGAGCAGCTTTCAAGGCGTGGTGGACCTGATGTCGGGTAAGGCGCTCCTGGGCGCGAAAGGAGAGGTCGGAGATGTGCCGGAGGGCCTCAGCAGCGCTTACGAGGAGCATCGGGAAAAGCTGATCGAGGCCATAGCTGAGAGCGACGACGAGCTTATCGCTAAGTACCTGGAGGGCCAGGAGCTTACGCCGGACGAGCTACAGAGGGGCCTGCGGGCCGGGGTCCTGGCAGGAAGTGTAGTGCCGATATTGGTGGGATCCGCCCTTCAAAACATGGCCGTCCCGCCCCTCTTGGACGCAATCTGTGCCCTGGCCCCCTCTCCCAAGGATGGCGCGCCTACTACTGCTCACGACCCCTCGAGTGGCGAAGAGAGGGCCCTGGAGGCCGATACTGGCGGGCCCCTGGCCGCTCTGGTGTTCAAGACTACCGCCGACCCATACGTGGGCAAGCTTTCCTACTTCAGAGTCTTCTCTGGCGCTATAAAGAGCGACTCCCAGGTGTGGAACCCCTCAAAGGGAAAGGCGGAACGCATCGGCCAGTTGCTCATGGTGAGAGGGAAGAGCCAGGAGCCGGTGGCCGAGCTTACGGTGGGGAGCATCGGAGCTGTAGCTAAGCTGACGGATGCTTCCACTGGCGATACCCTGTGCCAGAGAGAAACGCCCCTCATCCTGGAGTCTATAAAGTTTCCCAAGCCCCTGTTCGGCTTCGCGGTTGTTCCCAAGACCAAGGCCGATACGGACAAGATGGGCGTTACTCTGACCCGACTGGTGGAGGAGGACCCCACCCTGGAGGTGAGTCGGGATCCCGACACCAGGGAGATCATCCTCTCCGGCTTGGGGGAGTCCCATGTTGAGATAGCGGTGGAGAAGATGCACCGCAAGTTCGGCGTGGAGATGGTCATCTCCTTGCCGAAGGTCCCTTACAAGGAGACTATAAGCGCTTCTGTTAAGGCGGAGTACAGACATCGTAAGCAGACCGGTGGCCATGGACAGTACGGTCACGTGTGGCTGAATATGGAGCCTCTGCCCAGGGGCTCAGGGGTCCAGTTCGCTGATAAGGTAGTAGGCGGAGTGGTCCCCAAGAACTACATTCCCTCGGTGGAGAAGGGAGTCATTGAAGCCAGCCAGGAGGGCATACTTGCCCGTTTTCCGGTGGTGGATATTAAGGCCACCCTCTATGACGGAAGCTACCACCCCGTGGACTCTTCCGACATGTCCTTCCAGATCGCCGGCGCTCAGGCCTTCAAGAAGGGGATGAACCAGGGGCAGCCCACGATCCTGGAGCCGGTAATGAACGCGCAGATCACTGTTCCCGAGAACTTCATGGGTGATGTCATAGGAGACTTGAACACCAAGCGGGCCAAGGTGTTGGGTATGACCTCTCTGGGCGGGGTTAGCGTAATCGAGGCCCAGGTGCCTCTGGTGGAGATACAGCGCTATGCTACAGACCTCCGATCCATGACCCAGGGGCGGGGCACCTTCACCGTGGAGTTCAGCCACTACGAAGAGGTGCCGTCGCACATATCCCAAAAGATCATTGAGCAAGCCAAGAAGGAGCGGGGCGAGTCCTAGCTCCAGGGCGATCGTTGTGAGAGGCGCGAGAGTCTTCAGTCTGGCCGTCGTTGTGGTGGTGACGGCGCTTCTGATGGGAGTGGTGGGCCCCATCCTTGACCACCATTTCGTGGAGCGCTGGCCTATACACGATCACGCGTATGCCGACGGCATTCCTAAGGGCCACATCCATCAGTATCAAACTTACCATGGCCACCCCGTTGCGCCAGGGCCTAGTCATGACGGCGTCGTGGTTATGATGCCTGGCGATGGAGCCAACCTTGAAGCCATCGGCTCGCTTCACCTTGCTCTCTACTCCTACTTGGCTTTTATAGTCTTTGTTCTAGCAGCCTTTGAGATAGGCCTTAAGGGGCCCATTAAGCTAAGGCCACGCTACATTCCTCCCCTTACACAGCCTCCTCGCCCTCTTCTTAACCACATACCTGTCTCTTAGTCTTCTCTGTTCTTCGCGGGCGCTTGGGCCGATAATAATTCATGCCCTGAGGCTCCCATCAACGGGTGCAGTTCCTCCGCTGTGACGCACTGGCCCATATCTCCCAATCAATCACGCGGGAGCGGTTGCTGCGAAGCCTTTGTATCTCCTGGCTGTAAGGTGTAAATCTATGACCTTTAAGGGACTCTTCGCGAAGATAGCCTTGGCCCTTCTTGCGGTGGCAGTGATCGTGCCCCTCAAAATCGCCTCAGCCAATGGAGGCGGGGCTGTCGTTCTGGATAAGACGGTAGGCCCCTACGGTGTTGTGGTAAAGGCCAGCCCATCGCCCCCGGCAGTGGGTATCATACACATGACCGTTATCCTCTCCGACATTGAGAACGATCAGGCCCCGGTAAGAGATGCGATAGTGCTGGTGTCGGCCAAGATACCGGGCGAAGAGGCGA
>JAENIT010000163.1 GCA_016844365.1 Dehalococcoidia bacterium | reverse complement strand
GATGGCCTTGTGCTGGTTGCCCCCCATTGGCTCCTTGAGACCTCCAGTGGAGCAGAGTGCTGATAGCAGCTCCAAAGTACGCCCCTCCGGAAACTGTAGAGAGGTAATCTATCTTAGGCAGCACGCCGTAGCGCGCCAAGGCCTGGCACGCTCCAAGAGCGAAGGTCGCTGACCGTATTCCTCCTCCAGAGAGGGCCAGACCCACCAGCTCGTTCTCCTGAGCAGGCTTATCTTTACTCTTAATTTCCCTTTTAGGCCCAGGACGTGTCTTAGCAGCTTTACTTACCCACTCCTCTATCTCCTGCTTAAACACGTCGGGAAAGTCCAGTCCGTCCACAAATGGCGGACGCGTAGGATGGGCATTACTCTCTTGAGGTATCAGACTCATGCCCATAGCCTCCTTTGTGTTTAACTCCCCTTTCACAACCTATCCTCTCCATTAAGGGCGAGGCTCATCGGATTGTAAACAACTCCCACTTACAAATCGCTTACAAAGACGGCGTATATGCCAGTATTCCGCCACTGATCCTATAATAAGTTGTGGTCGCCTCTACATAGCCTTATAATCTACTTCAAGCTTGATTTGTTACGAAGAACCAAATTCGGTCTTTCATTAAGAAGGGAGGTCACAAAATATGGTCGCTACTCAGAATGCTGTGGGCACAAGAGTCCCCAGGATCGAAGGATTCGCAAAGGTCACCGGGGGTCTCCAGTACGCCTACGACATATATCTACCCGGGATGCTCTACGCCAAAGTCCTGCGCAGCCCCTACGCTCACGCTCGCATTATAAAAATAGACGCCACCAAAGCCAAGGCCTACCCCGGGGTGATAGCGGTCATCACCGCTAAAGACATCCCTAACTTCCCCAGAGAAGCCACGGGCCGCGGCTTGGCGATTCTGGCTTACGATGAGGCTCTGTTCTACGGGCAGCCCATAGCCGCGGTCGTAGCCACCGCTGTCGACATAGCCGAGGAGGCTCTGAGCCTCCTGGAGGTGGAGTACCAGGAGCTGCCCGTTGTGGTAGACCCCGTCGAAGCCATGAAGGACGACTCCCCGCCCACTCGGAGGCCTGTGGAGATGGACTCCGCCGAGGAGCAGGAGCACATGACTATGGCGGTTACTGGGGAGGTGAAGGAACCACAGCAGAACCCCAACATAGCCCAGCACCTGGTCTTTGAGCGGGGCGACATTGAGAAGGGATTCGCTGAGGCCGATGTGGTGATAG
The DNA here is from genome assembly GCA_016844365.1 of Dehalococcoidia bacterium. Next base: position 1,853 of record JAENIT010000163.1, on the reverse strand, counting down.
AAAAGACATTTCGCACCTCCTGGGTGCACCAGGGGTATATAGAGACTCACAACGCCGTGGTTAACTACGATCCAAACGGGCAGTTCACCGTTTACGGCAGCAATCGCGGCCAGTTCCCGCTACGCACTAGCCTCTCCCACATACTGGGTGTGTCGGAGACCAAGATTCGGGTGATGCCCTTGGAACCCGGCGGCGCTTTTGGGTCCAAGACCACACCCCTAGCGGAGGGGCTGTGCGCTGTGCTAGCGAGGGAGGTGAGAAGGCCAGTTAAACTGGTGATGAGCCGCAGCGAGGATCTGAAGGCATCCGTCCCTGCTCCCCAAGCGATTATAACTCTGAAGACCGGCGCCAAGAAGGACGGCAGCCTCACCGCCATCCGGGCTACTTTGATCTACGACGCGGGGGCCTTCCCAGGTGGGCCCGTGCTGGCCGGGTGCAACCTGATCGGCGGCTACTACCGGTGGCCTAACCTGCACATAGACGGCTACGCCGTAGTCACCAACAAGGCCAGCGTAGGCGCGCTCCGGGCTCCGGGAGTGCCCCAGGCCACCTTCGCTATAGAGTCCCAGATGGACATTTTGGCTCGGGAGCTGGGCCTGGATCCTCTGGAGTTCAGGATGAAGAACGCCGTAGAGGAGGGGGACCTGCTCCCTAACAACAGGGCTTACCCTCGCATTGGCCTCAAAGAGGTCATCAGCAAGGTGGCCGAGACCGCTCTGTGGAAGCGACGGCATAATCTACCCAAGAACCACGGGGTGGGCATAGCCATTGGCGGCTGGTTGGGCGGAATGCAGCCTTCCGGAGCTGTGCTAACCCTTAATGGCGACGGCACTTTCAGCGTGTCGGTGGGCTCCATAGACGTGACTGGAGTCAATACCGCCTTCACTCAGATCGCCGCCGACTTTCTAGGGGTTCCCATGAGCAGCGTCAATGTCCGCACTGGGGATAGCAGTGCCGCCCCCTTTGCCGGGCAGAGCGGTGGCAGCAAGACCTTGAGGACCGTGGGCCGCGCTGTCCAACTGGCCGCCCAGGACGCCCTTGACCAGATGTTTTCGATTGCCGCCGACCGTTTGGAGGCCCGGCCTGAAGACATGGAGGCCGTGGGAGGCCAGGTGAGGGTTAAGGGTTCACCGGACCGGGCCCTGGGCTTCGATCTACTGGCCACTCTCACCAGCGCCACCGGCAGTAGCTATCCGCCGATCGTGGGCAGGGGCAACGCCGAGTCGCCTCCCCAGGCCCCAAGCTTCACCTGCCAGGCGGTTGAGGTAGAGGTGGACCCCGACACGGGGCAGGTTAGCCTCATCGACTCCGTGTGCGCCCAAGACGTGGGCTACGCCATTAACCCCCTCTCCGTAGAGGGCCAGATCCAGGGTGGAGTAGTCCAGTCCCTGTCCATGGGCTTCCTGGAGGAGATGGTGTTCGATGATAAGGGCATCCTCAGGAACCCCACCCTCTTGGACTACAGGATGCCCACGGCTCTCGATATGCCGCGGATCAACGCCATCATCGTAGAGGTGCCCTCCAGTGATCCCCTCTACGGGGTCAGGGGAGTGGGGGAGCCCCCCATCACCGCGGGTGCGACGGCCGTAACCAACGGCATCTTCGACGCGGTGGGGGCCAGGGTGTACCACATACCCGCAACACCGGAGCGGATAATCAGAGCTCTGGGGAAGATGGGGTAGGCGACACCGAAGCTGCAAAAAACGATCGTAGGGGCTGGTTTAAAACCAGCCCCTACGTTTGTCATGCGATAAAGGTACTCTATAATCTTAAACAGCCACCTTCACCAGGATGTCCTTCTCAGTGGGAATCTCCTGCCCCTTATCTCTCAAGTAAGCGATGAATCCCTCTAT
>JAENIT010000162.1:3096-3993 GCA_016844365.1 Dehalococcoidia bacterium | reverse complement strand
CCCCCTAAGTGCATGCCCTTCAGATATGGCTGGAGAGCCTCCATGGCCTCTCCGTGGTAGGTGGGCCACATGGAGATGGTCTCAAAGACCCGCAATTGGGCCTGGCGCAGCAACTCCTTGCGTTTTGCCAGATCAAGCTCTTTGTCAGCCTTGTCCAGCAACTCGTCCATCTTGGGGTCGCTGAACCGGGAGTAGTTCCGGCCGCCCTTGGAATGGTAGGCCGTCTTCATCATCGCCACGGATGTGAACTCGTGGATGTAGCAGTAAAGCTGCACTTCAAAGTCCCCTTTTGCGGCCCGGTTTTGCTGGATAGCGTTGTCCACAAGGTTTATCCTTATTTTCACCCCCGGCAGGTGCTTCTCTATGTCCGCCACAATTAACTGGGCCTCATCGGGCCGGGGCGGCGTCTTGGCTCCGATCATCTCTACTGAGAAGCCTTTTTCGTAACCGGCCTCCTTTAGAAGGCGCTGGGCCTCGGCCACGGTCTCCGGAGTCGGGCCTTTGTATAGGTCCATCGTCGCCAACTCCTCCTGGGACAGGGACTCAGGAAAGACCCAGGGCAGGGGCCCGGGGTATTTCCACAGGGGCTTGCCGTCATGAGAACCCCTCAATTGCTCCCCCAGCTTCTTGGGGTCCACGATAAGGGCGACAGCTCGCCGCACCCGGTAATCGTCAAAGGGTTTTCGCTCCAGGTTAAAGGCCAGGCGGTACCAGCAGGAGCCGGGGCCATACCGGGCCAGCACCGCGTCCTTCTTGTTGGCCAAGATGAAGTTCCGGTCTGTGTCCACGGTGACCGATGTGTAGTGGGTCTGGCCGGCAATGAAGGCCGCCATCTCAGTGGAGCGGTCTGGGATCCAGACCTCTCTAACCCCATCCAGGTAGGGCTTCGTCTTGTCC
>JAENIT010000162.1:0-3085 GCA_016844365.1 Dehalococcoidia bacterium | reverse complement strand
CACTTGCTGGGTGAACTTGCTCAAAATGAAGGGGCCCGAGGTGATGTACCGCTGGGCGTGGGGCTCCACGAGGGACTGGATGTCTCCAAAGTGCTCTCTAACACCCTCAGGGATGACCCAGGTAGCCCTGTAGTCCGCCAGGCCGTCTAGGAAGGTGGAAGAGCGATCGGATAAGATAACCTTGATGGTGTATTTGTCCAAGGCTACTGCATCCACCATCTGTTCCAACTGGGAGCGCCTGGGAAAGCGCACTGAAGGGAGATCAGGGTAAAGCTGGCCAGTAATACCCTTTAGGGTGTAGATGATATCCTTAGCCTCTACCTCGCGGCCGTTTACAGGGGGTTTGTTGTGGAATCTGGCCCCTTGACGTACCTTCAGGATCAGTTCCTTGCCGTCTGCGGAGAACGTCCAGGACTCCAACACGTCGGGTAACAGCTCAAAGGTGGTGGGGTCCCTCAAGATCATAGCACCGCCCATGGTGGGCCAGACGTTGTAGGAGGCCTGCCCCATGGCGGGGTCCGTGCCCGCGAAAGAGGATGCCCCGGCGGCCCGCACTAAAGTGCCCCCTCGTTTAGGCGCCTTTTCGGTTGTTGACCCTGGAGCAGCTTGGTCGGCTGGTGCCGCTCCCTTCTCCCCAGACGGGGGTTTTGCCGAGGGCGCGCAGGCCGCCAGAAGTAGACTAACTGAGGCCAGAATCACTAGTAACGTAATGAGTTTACCCTTACCGAACACTGTATCCTCCTTTTCTTTCCACCCAAACGCGTTCACGCGTCAGAACCGCAGCCGTTGAGAGGACCGAGTGTTTATCCCCACATCCCCCTAGATGAACCACAAAAAAAGACGCGGCTGGCTCACGGGCCAGCCGCGCAGAAAGAGCGCTGCCTGTTATTAACTTCGCCGCCGCACATTCCCCAAACCCCTCCTTCCACCACTAACCCAACTGCCGAGGCCTACAACCAGACCGAAACAGATTACGCCATCATACGGTATTGGCTCTCTGAAGTCAATTGCTTTTTGTGGGGGCTAAAGGAATGCCAAGCTGTAAACTATGGAAGCGCCCTAGCAGATCTGCTAGGGCGCTTGAACCTTGGCAGCTAGAAAGAGCCCGAAAGACTTAACTCCGATCTGGCTCTAAGCCATCGCTACTTATCGCGCCACCAATCCGCTACTCCAAGATTGTAGCCAGTGCCAGCGCCGAAGCGTGCTCCTCGTACGTCCGGTTGCATAGCTACAGTGCCCATGTTATGGCGTGTTGGCAAAAAGGCGAGGCTCTTGTCCAGGATAAAGGTCTGGATCTCACGGAGAAGCGCCTTGTACTTAACGGGGTCTAGCTCCATCTCTGCCTTATCTAGAAGGGCGTCGAGCTCTGGATTGCTGTACTGCCCGTAGTTTCTGCCACCCTTGGAGTGGAAGGCCTGGGCCAGGTGAGCCACCGCAGTAACGTCATGGATGTGGCAGTATAGCTGGGCATCGTATTCGCCCCTGGCGGCCAAGGCCCGGTGGGTTTCCGTGTCCACTACTTTCAGGTTCGTCTTTATACCCAGGTTGGTGGCCAAGTCTCTCTCAATTAGCTGGGCTGCATCAGATCTGCCCCGGTCTAGATGCATATCGAAGGCGAAGCCACCTTCATATCCCGCTTCTTTCATGAGCCTCTTGGCCTCAGCTACGTTCTCTGGAGTGGGGCCCTGGTACAGGGGGTGTTTGGCCAGCTCCTCCTGGGGGATGGCCTCGGGGAAGGGCCAGGGCAGAGGACCGGGCAACCTCCACATTGGCTTCCCGTCCAGGGTGAAGCCATAGATGGTCTCCCCTATCTTATTCTTGTCGATGACAAGATACACAGCTCGCCGCACCCGATAGTCGTCAAAGGGCTTGCGCTTGGTGTTGAGGGAGAGGCGGTTCCAGCAGGACTCTGGGGCATAGGTCACGACCTGGATGTCCTTCCTGTACTTAGTAACAAACTCCCGCGCCTGGATAGTAGCGAGGCTCAAGAAGTCTAATTGTTTGGCTACAAAGGCAGCCTGCTCAGTAGAGGTGTCAGCGACCTGGAGAAGCCGTACCCTATCTAGATAGGGCTTGCCCGGTTGCCAGTAAGTGGGGTTACGATCGAATATACTCTCCACAGCGGTGGTGAATTTTGTGAAGACGAAGGGGCCAGCGCCAATGGAGCGGTCAGGGTTGGGGGCCACCAGGGACTCCACTCCGCCAAAGGCTTCCCTAAGGCCATCGGGATAGACGTATGTGCCCCGGTAATCTGCCATGGCATGGAGGAAAGATACGGAGGGATTCTCAAGGGTTACCTTTACGGTGTACTTGTCCACAGCCACCGCATCTATCATTCCCTTAAAGCTCTCCTTCCTGGGGAAGCGCACTGGGGAGAGTTCGGGATACTGCAAGCCTGTGGCGCTTTTCAGGACGTATACCAGGTCCCTGGCCTCCATTTCTCGACCGTTGATGGGAGGCTTGTTGTGGAATTTGACCCCCTGCCTTACTTTCAGAGTGATCTCCTTGCCGTCTGGAGAGACCTTCCAGGACTCGAAGCTGGCCGGCTGAAGCTCGAAGGTCACGGGGTCTCGGCGGATCATTGGTTCTCCGGTGCGGTACCAGGTGGTGTAGGGGGTCTGGCCCATGCCCGGGTCCGCGTTCCAGGAGCTGCCGTAGTTGATGGTTATTGTCCCTCCCCGCTTGGGGGCTTTGTCCGAAGGAGCGATCTGGTCTCCAGTCGCCGCCTTCTCCGCTGGCGCCGCCCCTTTCTCCCCTGTAGGCGCTGCCGAGGGCGCGCAAGCCGCAAGAAGCAGATTGCCTACGGCTAGGAGCGCTAGTAACGTCGTGAACTTAGCTTTAGCTAACAATGTTCCCTCCTTATCTTTACCTTATTGTACCTTGCCATCCAAACGCGCTGACGCGTCAGAACCACCGTTGATGATAGGACGGATAGACGCCAAGACATTAGATCATCGTACGTTATTCAGTGTTCTCAAGTCAATGGTTTTTGTGGCTAAAATTAACTATTCAGTGGGGAAGAGGCGGGGAAGTATTTGAACGGCACAGCGGCAGATCTAAGGCGTGGGGGAGAGCCGACCTTTGT
>JAENIT010000161.1 GCA_016844365.1 Dehalococcoidia bacterium | reverse complement strand
ACGGCCCAGGCCGAAGGCGGGAATATGAGGCAAAGGCCAGTGAAAAGGAGCCGTCGCTGCCATCTCCATTTAGTGGAGGCGAGCAACACCCACGCGCTGACGCCCACCAGGACGAGGCCGAGATAGTAGAGTAGAGTATACTTGAGTCCTAGAGGCAGCAATGTGAAGGGGGTGTACAACACTGCCATCCAAGGGGGGCCGTAAAAGCCCTCGATGTAAAGGGGCTGGCCCGCGAGCAGCCGTTGAGAGGCGTCCAAAAAGATGGGGCCGTCCACGAAAAATAACCCAGGCCCCCTGGCCATGACGATCAGCCCGCTTACAACTACCCCCGCCAGGAGGGTCGTGGGCAGGCTGCGTCTGAGGAATGGGAGAAGGGGTACTGTAGTCATAAACCAGTCCCATTCTACCACACGCCTCAGGGGACGAGATGATAATAAGGGTTCCTAACCAGTATGAACTGTAACAGGCCAGGGCTGTCCGTGGGAAATTTTGCGCGCCTATCCTAACTCTTCTATAATCACGTTGTTATGAATGGAAACAGCCTCCCGATTTTGGTCTCCCGAGGGGAGATAGAGGCCACTGTAGGAAGAGCCCCTCCTGGTGGGGGTGCTCAAGGGGTCATTCATCTTCTTGGCGGACCTGGTGCGCCGTATGGATATACCTTGCCAGGTGGAGTTCGTCAGGCTGTCCAGCTACGGGAGCAGCGCCGTAAGCTCGGGGAAGATCAAGGTGGTAAGCCCCCTGCCGGGCTCGATAAGGGGCAGAGACGTGGTGGTGGTGGAGGACATAGTGGACAGCGGCCTGACCATCTCCTTTCTTTTGAACTATTTGCGCCGCAAGAGGCCGGCCTCGGTGAAGCTGTGCGCCATGTTCGTGAAGGGATCGCCTGGTGATTTCCCCTTCCCCATCGACTACATGGGAATGGAGATCCCCAAGGAGTTCGTGGTGGGCTACGGCCTGGATTTTAATGAAGAATACCGGTATTTACCAGATCTGCGCATCCTTGAATCGGAGGCCGACTAACATGGACTTGGCAGGACTTATCGCCGTAGCGAGGGGCAACGCTCCCGCCGATCTCATCATCGCCAACGCCAGGGTGGTCAACGTCTTCAACGGTGAGATTGAGGAGGGTAACATAGCCATCCACCAGGGGCGAATAGCGGGGATCGGGAGCTACAGCGAGGGTAAGCGGACTATGGACGTGGGTGGGCGGTACGTCGCACCCGGCCTCATCGACGGCCACGTCCATCCTGAAAGCTCCTATCTCTCCCCAGAGCAGTACGCCCGGGCGGTTGTCCCTCGAGGCACTACCGCCGTCATCACCGACCTCCACGAGGTCACCAACGTGGGCGGGCTCCCGGGGCTTCGCTACTACATGGAGGCGGCCCGCCGCACACCTCTGGACGTCTTCTTCATGGCCCCCTCCTGTGTCCCATGCTCCCACCTGGAGACCTCCGGCGCTGCTCTTTCGGCGGTGGACCTGCGCCGGGCCATGAGTTGGAGGAACGTCATCGGCTTGGGGGAGATGATGAACTTCCCCGGGGTCATCTACGCCGATGGCGATGTGCTGGACAAAGTCGAGAGCGCCCATCGGATGGGGCGCATCGTGGACGGCCACGCCCCCGGGCTCTTGGGGAGAGACCTCCAGGGCTACCTGGCCGCAGGCATCTCCTCCGACCACGAGTGCACTCGCCTAGAGGAGGCCAAGGAGAAGCTGTCGAGGGGTATGCACATCATGATCCGCGAGGGGTCATCGGAGAAGAACCTGGAGGAGCTGCTGCCTCTGGTTACCGACAAGACTTACCCTCGCTGCCTCTTGGTGGTGGACGACCGCACCTGCCTGGACATCCTCCGTGACGGCGACATGGACGCGGTGGTGCGTAAAGCCATCCATTTGGGGCTGGACCCGGTGCGGGCGGTGCAGCTCGCCACCATCAACCCGGCCCTCTACTTCGGCCTCAAGCAGCGAGGAGCCATAGCCCCGGGCTACATCGCTGACCTCCTGATCGTGGACGACCTGAGCGACTTCAGGGTAGACATGGTCTTCAAGGGGGGTAGGCTTGTGGCTCAGGAGGGGAAGCCCCTCTTCGATCCCCGGCCCAAAGAGCCATCTGGTCTAACTCGTAGCATCAATCTCAAGCCCTTCGATATATCGGCCCTGGCCGCCCCCGCAGGTCGCGACCCCTTCCCGATCATCGAGGCCATTGCGGGCCAGATTGTAACCGGGTGGTCAAACGAAAGTTTACCCAGAGTGAACGGCCACTTGGCGCCGTCCCCGGAGCGGGACATCCTGAAGATAGTAGTGGCAGAACGCCACAAGGGTACGGGGAACATAGGCGTGGGGTTCATCAAGGGCTTTGGCCTGAAGCGGGGAGCGATAGCCTCCACCGTGGCCCACGACTCCCACAACATCATGGTGGTCGGCACCAACGACCAGGACATCTACACCGCCATCCACGCCATCGAGCGGCTCCAGGGAGGGCTGGTGGTTACCGAGAACGCCAACGTGGTCGAGGCTCTGGCCCTGCCCATCGCTGGGCTGCTTTCGCCTCGGCCTGTGGAGGAGGTGGCTGAGGGCCTGGATCGCCTGCAAAAGGAGGCGGCGAGGCTGGGCTGCGCTCTTCCATCGCCCTTTGCGACCCTCTCCTTCATGGCCCTGCCCGTCATCCCCAAGCTCAAGCTCACAGACCTTGGCTTGGTGGACGTGGAGAGGTTTGAGGTTATTAAATGAGGAGACAACCATGCAATATACAGTGATCATTCGCAAAGTTCCCACAGGACGATACATATCATCGTGCCCCCTTATACCGGAATGTCATGCCCAAGGGGACACTCTCGAAGAGTGTGTTGAGAACACCAAAGAAGCCCTGGCATTATGCCTCGACTTTCGTCGTGAGCGCGGTGAAGAGGTGCCGGATGAGTCCAACGCAGAGCGAGTAGTTATTACGGTATGAACCCACTTCAATAGTTGAGGAATAAAAACAAAACGCAGAATACGGAGCTTGTGGCAGATGCGAAAGGACGACACTTCTTCGAAGGTTTACCTTGGTGTGGCTGATCGGCAGATAGAACAAATCGTGTCGCAAGCCGATTTTGAGCGGAACCTTATGGTCAATCTTTTGTTTCAAAAAGAGATTATTGTGCCTGATATTTTCTGGTTCATATCAAGGCGGATACAAAGCCATGTTAATCGGAGAGTAAGCCCTTCCCTTTTAGAAGAAGCCCTTGCCCAGGGGGTCGTCCTACCGTACTTTAGGCAGACTAGTTGCTCTTCTTTTGTCGACGCCTACAGAGAGATTAAGAGAGAAGGCATCCTTGGCGTGTTGCCAACCGCAGGACAATTAGCAGAACGCCTCGAGAAAACCATAGAGAATAATAGTAAATATCGGTTCGGAGACTGGGGCGGACAGAACATGGCAATTAACTATGAGAAAACAGTGAAAGAATATCTACAGCGGGCTGAACCAGCAAACCTGAATTATTTGGAAGATAGAAAGAGAAGAGAACTGCTCCAACTGTGGAACAGAACAAAGGAATGGCGCTATGAGCTGATTGAAGAGGCGATAAATCGTACAGAAGGAGGTGGACTGCGCCGCGGGGAGATCATGTCGGCACTTGGCAGACGTGTGAAATATCCTTATGAGCAGGTCCACGATGTCAGATACCTTTATGGCTTGCT
>JAENIT010000160.1 GCA_016844365.1 Dehalococcoidia bacterium | reverse complement strand
GGTAGGAGTCCGAGGCGACTCTGTAACGCTGGCGTCCTGTAAGCACTTAATGATATAGATGGTTAGGAGGGGATTACTGGTTGGTAGCGATGGATACTTGTTCGTGAAGGGAATACGAGCTAGTATTACGCCGGAAGTGGGGTAGGCACGGGCAGAATGCGAACTGAAGCTCCATTCAGCAAGCCCTCGATGGAGGGGCTGGAGAACGCCTTAAGAAAGGATCGGGCCAAAAGGCTTAACAGCGCCTATGTCGCCGCGGCCCTGTTCCTTGTTGACCTGGTTCTTCTGAACGTCGCCTTCCTCATGGCCTACTGGCTCCGCTACTATGTCGGCATCGGCGGCGCCGTGGCCGATGAAAACTTCCTGGCGCTGTCGGTCTACACCCCCATCCAGATCACCCTGACCGTTGCCCTCTCGGCCATCTACAGCCTGGCTGGCTTCTACAAATGGCCGCGAAGGTCTCTGTTGGTGCAGGATAGTATTTCGGCGCTGAGCGCTACCAGCATCGGCATGATGCTCTTCCTCGCCGTGGTGTTCTTGCTAAGGGGACTGGCCTATTCCAGGGGGCTGTTCCTGATGGCCTGGGCCTTGATAGTGCTCTTTCTGGTGGTGGCCAGGGTGTTAGAGCGCCTTCTGCGAGCATATTTGCATCTCCGTGGAATAGGCGTGAAGATTGTCCTGGTTATCGGCGGAGAGCAACTGGGTAGAGCTGTAATGCATGTTGTATCTACGGAGGGCTTCTTGCACGATGGGCCTGTTGGAGACACCGGCCGATTCAAGAGACTGGGGGGCACCGGCGACCTGGCCCAGATCATCCACTCGCAGAACATAGACGAGGTCATAATGGCCATGTCAGCATCGGCTCACGTCTCCGTCCCCGGAGTCGCGGAGACCTGTCGAAGGGAGGGAGTGGCTTTCAAGATCGTTCCTGATCTTTACGAGATGAGCTTCACCAGTCTGGACATAGACGACCTCCGCGGCATCCCCGTCATAGGAATGAAAGAGGTATCCATAAGAGGAGTTAACCTCCTGGTGAAGCGGGGAATGGACATCGTCTTTTCTACAGCCCTTGTAGCTATCCTCTCTCCCCTATGGGCTTTCATAGTTCTGCTCATAAAGCTGGATTCCCCAGGACCTGTATACTTCCGCCAGCAGCGAGCGGGCACGGGGGGTCGCCCTTTCACGGCCCTGAAGTTCCGCTCGATGCGGGACAAAGCTGAGGCCGACCTCTCCCAACTTATGGATAAGAACGAGGCAACAGGCCCCCTTTTCAAGATGAAGCAGGACCCCCGGATCACTCGAGTGGGGCGGTTCTTGCGGCGCACCAGCCTCGACGAGCTACCCCAGCTCATCAACGTGCTTCTCGGCGATATGAGTCTGGTGGGGCCAAGGCCGCCGCTGCCATCGGAGGTGGAGCAGTATGAGCGATGGCACCTGAAACGGCTGGATGTGGCTCCGGGCCTCACCGGTCTGTGGCAGGTCAGCGGAAGGAGTGAGCTCCCCTTCGATGAGATGGTCATGCTGGACATTTACTATATTGAAAATTGGTCCTTGGGCTTGGACATCCAGATATTGCTGCGCACCATCCCCGCCGTCATCAGTGGCAGGGGGGCGTATTGACGTAGAGCCTACACCCCATTGACCAGCGCGCCTCTGTGGTGGTAAATTAAGAGCATAGTCAATGCTCTCCACACTTGGGAAAGGTTGGACTCTGAGCTAAAGGGAGGACAATATGGCAACATATACCTATGTAGGAAAAGGCATCACTCGACGTGAGGGCGCCGATAAGGTAACGGGCCAACGTACTTACACCGTGGACATCACGCTCCCGCGGATGCTCCACGCCAAGATACTGCGTAGCCCCTACGCACATGCATTGATCAAAAGCATAGACACCAGCAAGGCCAAGGCCCACCCCGGCGTGCACGCGGTGCTGGTCGGGCGGGACATACCAGGCGCCCGGGACGACTTCGGCACTCGCTCTGAGGCCACCCTGGCGGTGGATGAGGTCCTGTACTACGGACAGCCCGTAGCCGCGGTGCTGGCTGAGGATTTGTCCGTGGCCGAGGAGGCTATGGACCTTATAGGGGTAGAGTATGAGCCTCTCACCCCGGTAGTTGACCCGGTGGAGGCCGTTAAGACCGGCTCTCCCCTAGCCCGTAGGAGCCTCGGTGAGATAGACCGCTCTGAGGAGCAGATGCACCATGCCGAGACCATCCCCGAGGGGGAGCGGGAGTTGAGGGCTGGAACCAACATCAGCCAGCGGGTGGTGTACACTCGTGGCGATGTGGAGAAGGGCTTCGCCGAGTCCGCTGTTATAGTTGAGCACACCTGGATAGCCTCCATGTCCCACCAGGGCTACATCGAACCTCAAGCCGCGGTGGTAGACTGCAACCCCAACGGCGACTACACCGTGTGGAGCTCCACTCAGGGCCTCTTCGGCCAGAGGGAGCAGCTATCGAGGGTCCTGGGGGTGCCGGAGAACAGGATCACCTTCGAGTCTGTGGAGATGGGAGGTGGATTCGGCGGCAAGAACCAGGCCTTCACCGCAGCCCTGTGCGCAGTCCTGGCCCGCGCGGTGCAGCGGCCGGTTAAATATGTTTTGAGTCGCAGCGATGACCTGAAGGCCGCTAACCCGTCGCCCCAGGCCATCATGGAGCTCAAGACGGGGGCCACCAAAGAGGGAAAGGTCATAGCTATCAAGGCCCGTGTCATTGTGGACTGCGGCGCTTACCCTGGGGGACCCATCACCGCCACATGCAACTCCATCGGCGGCTTCTACGACGTTCCCAACTACGACATCGAGGGGCTGGAGGTCATGACCAACAAGGTCTCCGTAGGAGCCCTGAGGGCTCCCGGCCAGCCCCACGGAGCCTTCGCCATCGAGTCCCAAATGGACATGATGGCCGAGAAGCTGGGGATAGACCCCCTGGAGTTCCGAATCATGAACGCGGCCGTGGACGAGACCGTTCCCCCCGCCGGGCGGCCTTGGGGACCCATGTACTACAGGCAGCTTCTGGAGAGCGTCCGGGAGACGGACATCTGGAAGAGCCGTAGCAAGCTAGGCCCAAATCAGGGTGTCGGCGTGGCTGGAGGCGGCCGACTCTCAGGCGCTAACCGTGGCAACGCCATGATAGCTATCAACCGGGACGGCACAGCCTCGGTTCTGGTTGGTCAGCACGACATCACGGGAGTCCACACCTCCTACGCGCAAATCGCCGCGGAGGAGCTGAGCCTACCCATCGAACGAGTTAGAGTGTTTGGAGGCAGCACCCGCTCCGCGCCATACGCACCCAATAGCGCTGGCAGCACCGCCTTGCGGAGCACCGGCCGAGCAGTGCAGATGGCGGCCCAGGATGCCCGAACCAAGCTGCTTACTCTGGCCGCCTCTACCCTGGAGTGCGCATCAGAGGACCTGGAGATCGTTAATAGCGCCATCCGTGTCAAAGGATCGCCGGACAGGAGCCTAAGTATCCAAGCCGTTACCGCCCAAACCTCGGGGCAAACCCCCCATCCCTCCATCATCGGCCACGGCAACACCGGGGCGGGAGCCAGAGTTCCCACCTTTACCGCCGTGGCAGTGAAGGTGGAAGTAGACCCAGATACCGGCCTGGTGACCATCCTGGATGCCGTCTGCGTTCAGGATGTGGGACAGGCCATCAATCCGATGCTGGTGGAAGGGCAAGTCCAAGGCGGGCTGGTCCAAGCCCTGGGATTGGGGGTTACTGAGGAGATGGTCTGGGACGAGAACGGCATTCTGAGGAACCCCAACCTGCTGGACTACCGAATGCTCACCGCCCTAGACCTCCCCAGGGTCTCGGCAGATCTGATGAACTACGGC
>JAENIT010000159.1 GCA_016844365.1 Dehalococcoidia bacterium | reverse complement strand
GGTGCCGGAAACGGACTGGTAGGTGTCTACGATAATGCGGCGGATAGGATTAACCCGATGCAATGGGTACAGGGCCATCACCATCTGGATGGTTGAGCAGTTGGGGTTGGCGATTATGCCTTGGTGCTGCTTTATGTCCTCCGCGTTGATTTCCGGGACCACCAAGGGCACCCCGATCTCCATTCGGAAAGCGGCGCTGTTGTCTATAACCACCGCCCCGGCCCTGGCCGCTACGGGAGCGTACTGGTGGCTCACATCGGTGCCTGCGGAGAAGAAAGCGAAGTCCACGTTCTCAAAGCCGAAGCTGCTGGAGTCCATCACCTCCAGATCACTGCCGTTCACCTCCAGCTTCTTGCCCGCGGACCGGTCCGAGGCAAGAAGCTGGAGGTCGTTCATCGGGAACTTTCGCTCCTGAAGGATTTTAATGAATTCCTGGCCGACGAGGCCCGTGGCCCCAACTATAGCTACTCGAAATTGCCTCACCGGTGGTTCTCCTTCGACATCGCTCAGGACAGGTCCTACAGACCTAATAGCATATCCAATCCGTACACCAGCTCAGAAAGCTTCACGACTTCTTTTATGGCTATAGCTACGCCGGGCATGTAGCACTCTCTTCCCAGGGTGTCGTGGCGGATGCGGAGGGTCTGGCCCTGACCTCCAAAGACCACCTCCTGATGGGCCATGAGTCCCGGAAGCCGAAGGCTGTGGATAACCACCCCCTCTACCTGGCTGGCCCTGGGGCCGGGCACATTCTCCTTCAGAGTTGGCGCCGTTGTAAAGGGCTTGCCCCTGGCCGCGGCCATATCCCTAGCCGTAGCGATTGCGGTGCCGGAGGGCGCATCTACCTTCTGATCGTGGTGCATCTCGATGATTTCGACGTGGTCGAAGAAGGGGGCGGCGAACTTAGCGAGCTTTATCATAACCACGGCCCCCAGAGCAAAGTTGGGGGCTATTACGCAGCCCACCTTATTATCGTGGGACAAACGCTTCAGCTCATCTATCTGGGTGGGGGCAAGACCTGAGGTGCCAATAACGGGCCGCACACCATTCTTTAGCGCAGCCCGGGCTGCGGGCAGGGAGTATTCAGCGTTGGTGAAGTCCACCAAGACATCAGGGCGGCAGCGCTGGATTATAGTCTCCAAGTCCGGCGAGAGGGGCACGAGCCCCGATCCGTCAGGGAGGGAGAGGTAGTCCTCTGCTGCCCAACGGGACACTGCTCCCACCGGCTCGAATTCCTTGCTGCCGCACAGCATCGTCAGGACTTCCCTGGACATTTTGCCTGAAGCGCCAGTGACTATGACCTTTATCGCTGGCATAAGAGTCTTTATCGCTGGCATAAGAGTCTCCCCTTGGCCTACAACTGGGCTGTGGAATTATTGACCAGGTCCGGGAGGCCTACCTCGGCGGTCTATAGGCGGCGGGGTCCGTCTCATGGGCGGCCTTGAATCAGGACGCCGTTCAGGTCCCGAGGGCCGGCCTCCATTCCCCATAGGTCTGGGTCCCCGCATACCAGGCGGCGGCTCAGGTCTCCTCTGGAGGCCACTGTCATTTCGAATGTCATTTCTAGGGGGCATTGGCCGGGGGCTGTCGTCTCGAGGACCACCCGCCGGGGGCTCCATCTGTCCCTGTAGCACTGCCCGCCGAGAGAGGTTAATACGCCCCATCCGATCTATTTCTGTCACAATTACCGTGATCTCGTCCCCAAGTTGCACTACGTCTTCAACGCTATTGACCCTGTAGTCCTCTAGCTCGCTAATGTGAACCAATCCATCTTTGCCAGGCATAAGCTCTACAAACGCCCCAAAGTTGGTGATTCTGGTAACTTTTCCAGTGTATATGCCCCCCACTTCTACATCGCGGGTCAGAGCTTCGATCATCCGTATCGCCTTCTGGGCCATCTCATCACTGGAGGAGCCGATGATAACTGTGCCATCTTCTTCGACGTCAATAGAGACCTTTGTCTCGTCCTGGATAGAGCGGATGGTTTTGCCTCCAGGTCCGATGACAAAGCGGATCTTTTCGGGGTCGATCTTGATCTTAAGCATCCTGGGGGCGTACTTGCTGACCTCCACACGGCTGGCGCTTATTGCACCCAACATCTTATCCATGATGAATAGGCGAGCATCTCTGGCCTGGGCTAGGGCAGCCTCTATAATTTCGTAAGAGATGCCCAGCATCTTTATGTCCATTTGAAGGGCGGTTATGCCCTTAGCCGTGCCGGCCACTTTGAAGTCCATGTCCCCCATGGCATCCTCTAGGCCAGCTATATCGGTTAGAACTACGTACTTTCCACTCTCCCCCATGATGAGTCCCATGGCGATACCAGCCACAGGAGCCTTAATGGGCACTCCCGCATCCATAAGAGCCAGGGTGCTGCCACACACGCTGCCCATAGACGTGCTGCCGTTGGAGCTGAGCACTTCAGATACCAGGCGGATGGTGTAGGGGAAGTCCTCCTTGGCTGGGATCATATAGGACAAGGCCCGCTCTGCCAGAGCTCCATGTCCTATCTCCCTTCGACCCGGTCCCCCTAAGCGCCTGCTCTCGCCAGTGCTAAAGGGCGGGAAATTGTAGTGGTGTAAGAAACGTTTACGCTCATCCAGACTCAAGGAGTCGACGATCTGCTCATCCCTGGAAGAGCCAAGGGTAGCTATGGTTAGGACCTGAGTCTGCCCCCTGGTGAAGAGGCCGGAGCCATGAGTCCTGGGGAGGACGCCCACCTCACAGCTAATGGGGCGGATCTCTGTGGGCGCTCTGCCGTCGGGCCGGACTCCCTGCTCCAAGATGCGGGATCGAATCTCTTTCTTTATCTCCGACTGGAATACCGCCATAATGTCATCGGTCGAGAACTCGTCCCCAATACGCTCAACTAACTCCTCTTTGCGACTGGCAAGTTCCTCCTCCCGCTCCGATTTGGCGACGACGCTCATCATATCCTGCACAATGTCTTGCATCTTACCCGCGATGGCGCTAGCGGTCCCCGACTCTATTCGCTTGTCCTCAATGGGTTTCTTCGGCTGACCACAGGCGCTGATAAGCTCATGCTGCAGGGCTATGATCTCCTGGTTGACCTCTTGGCCAAATTTCACCGCTTCCAGAACTTGATGCTCGGAAACCTCTATGGATCCAGCTTCTACCATGACGATGGCACTTGCGGTTCCCGCCACAACCAGGTCCAGTAAGCTCTTTTGCAGATCATTGTACGTTGGATTTATGCAAAATCTATCCCCAATAAGTCCCACTCTCACGGCGCTTATAGGTTCGCTAAAAGGTATATCAGATATAGCCAGCGCGCAGGAGGCTCCTATGATAGTGAGGATGTCTGGGTCATTCTCCTGGTCCGCGGACAACACTGTGACCACTACCTGTACATCGTTGCGAAAGCCCTTGGGAAACAGGGGCCTTATGGAGCGATCCGTAAGGCGAGCGGTCAAGGTAGCCTCCTGGCTGGGACGGCCTTCTCGCCTAAGAAAACCGCCGGGGATCTTTCCGGCGGCGTAAAGTCGTTCCTCGTAGTCTACGGTGAGGGGCAGGAAATCAACGCCCGCCCTGGGTTGAGGGCTAACACAAGCCGTTACCAATACAATGGTCTCTCCGTACTGTACGGTTACAGCGCCCCCGGCCTGAAAGGCCAGCTTACCAGTGGACACCGTGAGGGGCTTACCACCTATATTTCGTTCGAAAACATGTTCCATGGGATCAATGAACCTCCACTATACTCTAACGACATCGACTCCAAAGACGTAATAGGTTACCTATTGCAGCTTGAGGCTAGGTAACCAGAACATCTTCAAAGAAACGGGTGAACGAGTGGTCTAGGTAGTGCAGATAAACGGCGAGTTGCCTCGCGGAGCTACCGCCTTAACTCAAGCCTGGATATAAGGGCACGATATCGCTGATTATCCTCCCTGCTCAGGTAGTTAAGGCTTCGCCTGCGCTTGGCTACTAGCATTAGAAGCCCCCGCTGAGAGTGGAAATCATGGCGGTGCATCCTGAAGTGATCCGTGAGTTGGATGATTCTCCTGGTCAGGAGGGCTACCTGTACTTCTATGGAGCCGGTGTCCTGGGGGTGAACTTCATAGTCGCGGATTATCTGCTCTTTTTCTTCCTTTTTCAGCATCTTTTCACACTTACCGGGGAACTACAGAGGGGATAACTTGCAGACCCTTTTCTCTCCTTCTCCAATCTTCAAACCCTTTACTTAACATCGCCCGCATTATAGCACAGACAACCAGGGGTGTAAACCTTTGGTTCTACACGTAACTGTTCAGACTTGCGGAGGCGAACTGTTACAAAATAAGAGTACGCGCGTTCTTGTCTATAGTTATGGAGAACGCCTTCGACCTGTCGGCCGCCAATCATGAACAGTTGCTTGCGCTCATTGCGGAGCAGCAAGCCGTCATCCAGGGATTGCAGCGGCGGATTGCGGCGCTTGAGGAGCAACTGCGCCATAGTGGGGGCGGC
>JAENIT010000158.1 GCA_016844365.1 Dehalococcoidia bacterium | reverse complement strand
ATCACTTGATTCCCCATCCCTGGCAGGGCCGTCATCTGCTCTCGCCCGGCGATAAGAACCTTAGGCTGTGCCTTGTCTATTATCCTGAGGAGAAAGTCTTCTTTCGCCCTCAAGTCGAAGGGAACGGCTATGGCCCCTGCCCTGAAGCAACCGAGGAGAGCAGCCACCCACTCCGGCCTGTTGGGTCCCCAAATAAGCACCCTGTCTCCCTTTAGAATACCGATGCTCTTCAACATGGAAGCCACGAGGCGGGATGTCTCATCCATCTCTTTATAAGACCAGGAGTAGCTCTCCCGATGCGACCAGAACTTCAGGGCCGTGTTGCTGCCGTACCGCTGGACGCTGTCGTCCAGTATGTCCACTAGTGTTTCCATTGTGCTCACCTTGAATAAATACGGATTCCGCCGGCGTTATTTCGAGGATATAATACCATCAACATGATGTGGTAAGATAGCTGAATTTCCTCACCTGTAGGCTAGCTGACTATTTAAGTACCCTTGTGCCTCTTGGGAGGGCGGACGGGATAAAAGCCTTGGGTGTCCAAACAGAAATAATGCCCTGTAAAAGTTGACTAGAAAGGCTGACTCTGGTACTATTTGTCCAGAAATTCACATACGAAATTTGCCCAAGAGTCGTGGGGTGGTTACTAAGGAGGTGTGGTTACGGGGCAAAGTGATCTCAGGGGGTAATTAGTGAAAATATTCTTTGACGTAGACTTTACCCTGGTGGGCAATGAGGCTAAGCTGCGGCCCGGTGTTCACGAGTTGTTCCAGCAGCTAAAGGACGAGGGGCACGATATCTACATCTGGTCCGGGGGGCGCAACACCAACGACGCCGTGAAAGAGTTTGACCTGGAGCGATTCGTCACCGGCCACTTCCTTAAGCCCATCGGAGATGACTGGGCGATCTTAATGCAGAGATTGAACATACCGATGCCCGATTTTTGTATAGATGACAACAAAGAGATCATAGATATATTCGGCGGGTACTGCATCGCACCTTTCATATACAAGGAGGAAACCGACGTCCGCATGAGAGGAGTGTACGATGCCATTACGGTTCACCTCGAGAACGGCACAGAGAAATAGAATAAATAGTTCCCAAGCCACTCGCCACGAGGCCCGTGCTTAGATTTGGAGCAGGGGTGTGATGCCAGAAGATAGGGAGAGCAATTAGTTGCTCTCCCATTGTATTTCAGCTACCAAGCTTGCTTTGCGTTAAGCTCAGTGCTTGCCATGGTGAGTGACTGATCTGCTGTGGTACGTGTATGCCAACCGGCAGGGGTTATAAGTGGAGCCTGGCGATTACGAGAACACCTCTCTCGGCTGCCCGTCTGTGCGCGCTAGAAGGCTTGTCCTGAGGTCCTCGCATGGCATAGTGGTCCGTCCACTTAAAGTGATGTTACACATTCCGCCGCTTCGCGTTGTATTGGACATGAATCACTTTACAGTCTCTATGCCTACTGGTGTTATCTCCCGATCAATTCAGGGTAAACTGGAAAGGAATTAGCCCAGGGAACTTACGATCTCGGCGATTCTCGGATACTACTCGATGATAGGTCCGGATCGATAGTAACTCTCACCTTACGAATCCGCTGGCCGCTGGTGGACAGGACTGTTATATTGTGACCATCCACGCACACTTCATCTCCAGGCGTTGGGATTCTACCTAGGCGGGCGTAGAGGAACCCTCCTATGGTATCGAAGTCCTCCTTCTGAATGTCAAGGCCCAGAAGCTCATTGAACTCGTCCACGTCCAGCCGGGCGTCTATAACGTATTCCCAATCGCTGATCCGCTCTATCTGCACCTCTTCCCGATCGTACTCGTCCTCGATTTCACCGACTATCTCCTCAAGCAGGTCTTCGATGGTAACCAGACCAGCGGTGCCGCCATACTCGTCCACCACTATCGCCATGTGGACCTTTTGCTGACGGAACTCGGCCATTAGATCACTGATCTTCATGGACTCAGGAATGAAGTGAGGGGGTCGAGCCAAGCTGGAGATAGGCGGCGCGGGATTGCTGGTCCTCAACACCTGCAAGAGGTCTTTAACGTACAGAACCCCCACTACATTGTCAATCGTCTCCCGATACACTGGTATCCGACTGTAGCCTCGCTCAGCAGCCATGTCCAAGACGTGGCTCATGGGCGCATCCTCCTCGACGGCCACAATGTCGATTCTGGGCACCATGATCTCCCGGGCCATTGTCTCCTTAAGCTTAGTTAGGGGTTGGATGGTTAGATCTCCTTCAGGACCCTCTGGAGTTCTCGGGATCGTTTCCTCACTGAATGGATCCGAGTCTCCAAGCCTCAGGACTCCCATCAGCCCCTGGGATAGTTGGTGTATTACAAAGGTGAATGGAGCAAGGATAACAGTGATAGCCAGGGCCAGAGGGCTGAGAATAAGGAGAACGCCCAAGGGGGCCCTGAAACCTATGCGGTAAAATAGATGCTGGACAAGAGAGAGGAGTAGTATGGCCCCCAAACCAGCGAGGATTACCCAGAACCACGCTGCGTTGGGACTTATTTCCATCCAGAGGAAGTTGGCCCAACCTACTGCAATCAGCGCAGTGGTGAAGATAAGCGCCGAGGTGAAGAACCACTCCGAGCGCTGATGCAGCCAGAGCAGAATGCCGGTTAAACCGCCAGGTTTAGGGCGAGGGTCGCGTCCCTCCCAGGGAAGCGCCCGAAGTCCTCCTTGGGCCATGGAAACCAATGCCAGTAGGACAAGGCTAATTAGTAGGATGCCGAGTCCTAACCAACTATCGTCTGGGTCCAACTATTATCAACCTCTGCGGTAACGCTCTATTTGGGTTACCGCTGTCTCTATCTTCGACGGCCAATGTTATGTGGTCTCAGGTATCTTGGGGTCCAGCTTCCGGAGCACTCTTGCTGGCACGCCCGCTACCAAGGTGTCAGGTGGGACATCATGGATCACTACAGTCCCAGCGCCAGTGTAAGCCCTGTCATGGATCACTACAGCCCCAGCGCCAGTGTAAGCCCTGTCTCCAATCGTGACTGGAGCAACCATCATGGTATCGCAGCCGATGAAGGCGTCGTTACCTATAACCGTCTCGTGTTTCTCCACGCCGTCGAAGTTACAGGTTATGGCTCCCGCGCTGATGTTCACGTTATTGCCCACCTGAGCGTCACCGATGTAGCTAAAATGCCCCATCGCTACCCCGCGCCCCAATCGGCTCTTCTTGACCTCCGCGTAGTTGCCGATGTGGGTCTCAGCCCCGATGTAACTCTCCGGCCTTATGTGACTAAAGGGGCCAACCTCCACATCCTCTTCCAGCACCGAGCTCTCGATCATAGAGGAGATGACCCGACATCCGGAGCCTATGGTGGAGTCAATAACTATGCTGTTGGGGCCGACGTGGCAACGCTCGCCGATCTTGCTGCCCCCAGAGATAGTGGTATTGGGATAAATCACGGTATCCTGGCCGATCTCCACTTGGGCGTCAATAAAAGTCGAGGACCGGTCCAAGATAGTAACGCCTGCCAGCATGAGTCGCTCACGAATTCGGTGTCTAAGGATAGCCTCAGCCTTGGCTAGTTGCACCCGGTCGTTGATTCCCATCCCCTCTTCAGACGCTTTCAGGGCCACGCTCTCCACATTCATGCCGGACTGGGATGCTATTGCTATCAAGTCGGTGATGAAGTACTCCCCCGTGGGGCTGATAGGCAGGTGACTGAGGTAAGTCCAAACCCACGAGGCTGAGAAGCAGTAGACGCCGACATTGATCTCCCCCAGATCCTTCTCACGAGGCCCAGCCATGGCATCTTCAACTATCCCGCATACCGATCCATCCTCGGCCCGTAGCACCCTGCCTAATCCACCCGGATCATCGACATAACAGGATAGAATGGTTATGGCTGCCCCAGAAGAAGAGAAAGCAGGGGGACGTCGCCATTGACCACCAGGATATTCTGCACGGTGTCGTTCAGAAGGCCCCGGCATTGGAGCAGGGCGTGGGCCGTGCCCAACCGCTCCTTCTGTAGAACATACTCCACAGCAGGACCAATGACGGCCTGCACATCGTCGGCCTTGTATCCCACCACCACCACACGGCGAGGCAATCCAGCAGCTTCCGCCGCATCTAGCACATGCTGAACCATCGGACGCCCGGCGAGAGGGTGGAGAACCTTGGGCGTAGAGGAGCGCATCCTCACGCCCTGTCCCGCCGCCAGAATAACCGCTGCCCAAGAATCAGGATTGCTTTCCATGTCGCAACCCTATAATACTATAAAACGGGCCGCCTTTGTCAATGAGACGGCGTTGCATAGGTGCCCCTTAGAGCATCGTTGCCTGCCAGGCGAAAGCGGCTCCTTCGGGACCAGGGTCTTCGTTCACATTTATTGTGAAATGAGCGCTGGTGGGATTGCTTATCCAGAACTTGGCAGCTCGTCCCAAGCTGTTCGTCGGCGCTACGGAGATATCCTTCAACTGCGGTGCTATGTGGAGGCCGTGCTCGACCTCAATGGTCGTTGAGCCAGGGGGTATGGTGGTGGTACCGGAGTTCTCTGTGGTCAGGCCACCGTTTCCGCGATAACTTTGGGCTGACTACAGAGAACTCCGGGACAGCGACCATACCCCCTGGCTCATCGAGCATCGCAATCGAGCATGGCCTGTACCTAGTGCCGCAATTGAAGGATATCTCCGTAGCGCCGACGAACAGCTTGGGACGAGCTGCCAAGTTCTGGATAAGCAATCCCACCAGCGCTC
>JAENIT010000157.1 GCA_016844365.1 Dehalococcoidia bacterium | reverse complement strand
CGGGGCTGTTTACCCCACCTGGGATGAGGGCCTGGGCCTGGGAAAAGAGGCGACGAGAGCGAGTGAGATCCATCTTTTTCCCGCCTAAGTACCAAATCCTGAGCTTCCTCAAATGAGGGCAACCAGACTGAGAAGAATGTGTCCTTTTGTATTGGGTTGTAGTACCAAGGGCTTTTGTCGCTTGCTGGGCCTCCTGCCTTCTAGGCAAGCCAAGATCGTCTCTCAAGCAATCGTCACAGAAGGCGCGGCCAGGGTGAGCCTGCAGGTAGGCTGCAATCTGTTCAGGGATGGTCCTACAGGCTCCCAAACTGTGGTTCATAATGGCTCAGGGAAAACCTCCCACCCGTAATCCTGAAAGTGACGGTCAAAAGCAAAAGCGGTGCGTGTGCCTATCGCTTCCATCGCCACAAACGAGAAGGCATCCGTATATGAGAAGCCTTGCCCCTGGTAACGCTCCAAAAGGCTACCTACCATTTGATGGTGTACCGAATTCTGGAACATCACGTTCAGGTTATTGATGGCCCCCAGCCAGCCATTGGCAATAGCATAGCCTAGCCGCACTAGAGCCAGCGTATATGTCTCGGCCACCACCAGATTAGTAGTGTGTACGAAGCGTTTCTCCACTGCGAGGCGATGGAACCCTTTAACTGCCTCTGAATGCCACTGATCATCCCTATCTAGCATGGCGTAGAAGGCAGAGGTATCCGTAAAGACGCTCCGATCAGTGACTAAAGACATTGCCCGCACTCTTCTGGCCCTCCCGACTGGCTTCGGCCAAGTAGCGGTCGTGGTTTGCACTCACATCCATTAGTCCGCTAGCGCCTGTCTTAATACGCAGTAGAAGGGCATCTGGCCCGAACACAATAGCCGATGCACAGTACTCCGACCTGTACCAATCCAATAGATAGAGATACTTGTGGGGGATTTCTTCATCGCTTGGCATAATCTTCCCGTCCTCCCGCCCTGGGGGGTAGTAGTCCCCCGGTCGAAACAGATGATATTTCCCTCTGTGCGCGGTTGTTAGCATCCTATGGCGTTCAGGACTGGGTGGTTTTGAAGCTACACAGTGTCCGCTGATGTGGGCGGATATAGTAGCAGGGGCATAAACCTGCCCGAACTCTTGCAAGACCTTTCCCATAATCTCTTTGCGCGAAATATCTTTTCTCTCAGGATTCTCCTTCAACAAGAGAGCCAGTGCAATCCAGACTTGGTCGGCAGCTTTCACATTCTTTGCCTCTATCATCCTACAGCCCCCAATTTACATTATCTATCTTTCATTCTAACCATCCGACCCAGGGCAGTCAAGATACCCGCAAGCCCAGATCTCCCTATTCCCGCAGCTACTTGATAGTCACCCCGTTTTCTTGACACCATATGACCCTCATAGTACCATGTAGCCACAGTCGAATAAAGGGAACCTGCTCTTATCAAGAGTGGCGGAAGGACCGGCCTGATGAAGCCCGGCAACCGGCCCCGACTTGTCGGGATACGGTGCCAAGTCCGTCAAGCACTGATAGCTTGATAGATGAGAGTAGAGAGCGACGGCTTCTCAACTCATCGAGAAGCTTTTTTTGTGTAACAAGCGGTAATATGCCAGAAATCGTGCCTCTACAGTGGACGGGGGAGGTCCTGCGCATCCTGGACCAGACCAAACTTCCCCATGATCAGGCTGTCACCATAGCACGCACCCATGAACAGGTGGTGCAGGCCATACGCACCATGCAGGTGCGTGGCGCGCCAGCCATAGGCATCGCGGGGGCCTACGCCATGGTGCTGGCGGTGAAGGCGGTGGACACCACGGACCTCCGCCGCCTCTTCACCTACCTGGCAGACGTAGCAAAGGAGATTGGCAACGCCCGGCCCACCGCCGTGAACCTGCACTGGGCGGTGGAGCGGATGCTGAACACAGCCTTCCGCTCCCGTTCCGTAGCGGAGTTGCGCGCCAATTTGGAAGCCGAGGCCGTGGCGATTCACCAGGAAGACGTAGCGGGTAACCGCCGCATGGGCGCTCTGGGTGCGGACCTCCTGCCCAGGGACGGCACTGTGCTCACTCACTGCAACGCTGGAGCCCTGGCCACAGGTGGCTATGGCACCGCCCTGGGAGTGATCCGAGCGGCGTGGGAAAACAAAAAGAGATTCCGTGTACTGGTCACCGAGACCAGGCCCTTCCTGCAGGGTGCTCGGCTTACCGCGTGGGAGCTGCTCCAAATGGGCATACCAACGGAGCTTATCGTGGACTCAGCGGCAGGAAGCATATTGGCCAGGGGCCAGGTGAGTTGCGTCATTGTAGGAGCAGACCGCATCGCTGCCAACGGAGACGTGGCAAACAAGATAGGCACATACTCCCTGGCCGTGCTAGCCCACGAAAACTCAGTCCCCTTCTACGTGGCAGCGCCCACCAACACCCTGGACATGGCCTTGCCTTCGGGAGACCAGATCCCCATCGAGGAGCGACCGGCAGAGGAGCTGACCCAGTGGGGAGACAGGCTTGTGGTCCCCAAGGGAGTCGCCGTGCGCAACCCGGCCTTTGACGTGACTCCGCACCGGTACGTTACCGCCATCATCACGGAGCGCGGAATCGTCCGGCCTCCCTACGATGTGGAGCTGCGGCGGCTGGTGGAGGCGCCGCCGACCGATGTACCGCCTGTGCTCGCGGCAGGCGAAGTAAAAGGGGCAGCGGGTGCCTGAAGCCAAAGTCGCCATCATCGGTGGGAGCGGCCTGTACCAGATGGATGGCCTCTCCCAAGTCGTGGAGGTGGACATTGATACCCCCTACGGCCCCCCCAGCGACACTATCCTCATGGGGGAGCTTAGCGGCGTACCCGTAGCCTTTCTGCCGCGCCACGGCAAGGGACATCGCATCACCCCCACGGAGCTTCCAGTGCAAGCCAACATCTACGCCCTCAAGTCCCTGGGCGTGGAGAGAATCATCTCCGTAAGCGCAGTGGGCAGCCTGAAAGAAGAGGTCCGCCCCTTGGACCTGGTGGTGCCCAGCCAGCTTATCGACAGGACCCGGCAGCGGGCCAGCACCTTCTTTGGAGACGGCCTGGTAGCCCACGTATCCTTCGCCGATCCGTTCTGCCCCGACCTTATCGCTACCCTGGCCGACACCGCCGCAGAGACAGGAGCGGTGGTGCATCGTGGAGGCACATATGTAGTCATGGAAGG
>JAENIT010000156.1 GCA_016844365.1 Dehalococcoidia bacterium | reverse complement strand
CTCTCTTATGTTCCCCGCCTCATGGTCCCTGACGTACTTGATGAAGTCGAGGGCCAAGGGAGTGCCTCGCTCGAACTCGATACCGGCGTACAGGTCCTCCATGTTCTCCCTGATGAGGACTATGTCTACATTGGGGAAGGGCGACAGGATGCCAGGGTAGTACTTGAAGGGGCGGAGGCAGGCGTAGAGGTTCAAAGCGTGGCGCAGGGCCACGTTCACGCTGCGGATGCCGCCGCCGATGGGGGTGGTAATTGGCCCCTTGAGGCAGACTTTGTTCCTGCGGATGGACTCCAGAACATGCTCTGGCAGGGGAGTGCCGTACTTCTCGATGACGGGGATGCCGGCGTCGTGGACCTCATACTCCACATCCAGATTGAGGGCGTCCAGTACCTTCTTTGTGGCCGCTACGATCTCAGGGCCGGTGCCGTCTCCGGGGATGAGGGTGATGGTGCGGGTCAAGGTGGTTCTCCTTCCTTGCTTATACTACGTTGTTTACGCAAATGAAAGTGGCCGTGCCAAGATAAAGCCATAAAATCTGGGGATCAGATCTCACGCAATGGCCATTTCCCTTTCTACAAGACCCCTACATTGCCTATATGCGGTCTTATATTTATGCCATTCCCTTAGAGGATAGGGCGAGTGCAAGAAAGCAGGCTCACTTCCTGAAGAACAGAACCCTCCCCTTAGTACCCTGCTCTACCTGGGCCCACCAGGAATCCCGCCTGGCATCACGGGCATCTGAGGCATATCCATCGCTTGGGCTGGTAACTTGAAGTCGCCATCACTTACGGCAGTGCTAAAAGCTGTGGCTTCCATATTCAGTTCGGAGCCCTGGCCCTTGCTTTGCATCAGGAGGAGGACACCTTGCGTACTGAGGCAAAAAGTCCCTTCTGTAAGGCTGGGGTCAGTGCTCTTTTTGGCTTTTATCGCGAAGCAGTTGGCTGTCTGCCCGGCGATCTGACGAGTCCCCTGGTAGGTCGTGTCAAATTGTTCGGGGTTACTCTGTATTTGCTCCTGCATCCGGGCTCCCTGGTTCTGCTGCATCGCTTGTGGCTTGGCCATCTTCAGGCACATGCTCTCGCCCCGCTCCGAGGTGCACATATACATGCTGTCCTCCAATAGGTACATGGAAGCCGATCCCTTCTGCGCACCATCGGTCATGGAGATATCAAAGCGAGTCTTTGGCGGCTTAGAGTACCAGGTCTGTTCCCCAGAGATGCTCTGTCCACTATCTGTCCCCGACATCTTATAGGTCACCTTGTAGGTGGTCGCCTTAGATTGCTTAACCAGGTCTAGAAAAGAGGGTTCCGTCGCTTTGCTGGGCTTCTCCTGAGTAGAGGGTGCCTGATCTTTCCCTGCTGATGGGGATGCCGGCGACCCCTTCGTCTGAGAGTCTTCCTTGGCCGCTGGTGAGCAGGCTAGAAAGATCGTTATTGTTAAGAGCACCAGGCCTCGCAGCCATTGATACCTTGTCACTTAGACCCTCCAATATTGTATTTAAGGGATGTTGAGCTGGTTTGTAGCTTGTTATCGTTTATAAGCTTGTGTAGCGCTATAGGCAGGACATCACCACGGTGGTATCAACCCGCTAACACCAAAATAGCAAAGAGCCCAGCCCCAGGCTGCACGGCGTCTCTGCTATTGATAGTGAATCTATTTATACACGAAACTAGAGGAGGCTATTCAGCCTCCTCTAGTGCCTATCGCAAAGCCTGGATTAGAGCGGATACGTCCCTATTGGTGTGATCTCTGTTTACCAGAGGCACACCGCCGAAGTCGGGACGACCGACCGCGAGACCCTCCTCGTAAGTGGGAAGGTCGATGCGGTAGAGTACGCCCAGAGGGATGCGGTTTCCAAACTCATAGGATTTGGCAATGGCCTGGACCTTCTTGGCTATAACCTCGTCCACGTCGCTGGGGTCCTGAACTGTAGGATTGTAGTCGGTTTCATCCAGCCAGTAGAGGCGGGGACCGGCCTCACTCTTGGCCGAGTACCACTCCTTGGTGTGGACATCGTTGTAAATGGGGCAGGTCTGAAGGATGTCTACGAAGGAGGTGCCCTTGTGGTTAATGGCCTCGGCTATAAGCTTAGAGAGGCGCCTGGGCTCCAGCGCATAGCCTCGTGCGATGAATGTGTAGCCGGCGGCAGCGGCCAGGGCCAGGGGATTAATGCCATCCTGGATGGCGGGGGTCGACATTGACCTCCTCCTCTCGCCGCGCTGGAGGGTTGGGGAGGGCTGACCCTTGGTGAGGCCGTAGACCTCGTTGTCAAAGACCAGATAGGTCATGTCGATGTTACGCCGTCCAGCGTTCACAAAGTAGCCAGCGCCAATGCCGTAGCCATCTCCATCACCACCCACAGCCAGGACTGTTAAGCTGGGGTTGGCCAGTTTGACCCCGGTAGCTACGGGCACGGCTCGACCGTGGAGGGTGTGCAGACCCGTAGCGTTGATGTAGTGGGGGGCCTTGCCTGAACACCCTATGCCCGATATTACCGCTACCATGTGCGGCGGGATCTGAAGCTCGGCTAGGGCCTGCTGGATAGAGGCCAGAATCCCGAAGTCTCCACAGCCCGCGCACCAGTTGTTGTGGACCTCGGTTCTGAAATCCCGCATACTTAGGGTCTGAATTGCCATACCACTCTCCTTATTTTAACTAGGGCAACAGGTGGGAGACGGGGACGCGCTTGTCTCCAGTCTTCAGTGCCGTACGCAGGCCGTCCAGCAACTCCTCCTCGGAGAAGGGTCGACCGTCGAACTTCAACACCCGTTGTCCAATATCAATACCAGTCTCTTCCCGTATCAGGTTGCCTAGCTGCCCGGAGTAGTTTACTTCCACTAAGATGGTGCGCTTGGCCTTGGACAGTATTTCTGTGACTTCGTTCACTGGGAAGGGGCGAAGGAGGCGTACTTGTAAGAAATTGGCCTTTACGCCATCTTCCCGCTCCAGGATCTCAAGCGCGTCGAGGATTTGAGGCTTCACCGATCCCCATGCAATCAGGGTTACGTCTGCGTCCTTGGGTCCGTAAAATCCTATCTTCCGATGGGAAGGGATCTCTTTATCAGCTAGAGCCAGCTTTCCCCCAGGGTTGGCCCTAGGGCTGATGCCGGTCTCAGTGAACTCGTATCTCAGATAGTCGCCGTTAGGCACAAAGCGCGCTCCCCGATCAATAGGTGGCAGGTGGTCGAACTTCAGTTCGTCAACAGTACTGTAACCAGAGGACTGGGACTTGTCCAGCATTACAACGGCGGGAAGCTGGTAGCGATCGGTCCAGTTGAAGACCTCATAGCTATCCTCTATGATCTCCTGGATATCACCTGGAGCCACCACAATATGGGAGAACTCACCATGCCCTGGCTGGAGGGCGAAGCGTAAGTCAGCCTGCTCGAAGCGGGTGGGGAGGCCAGTACTGGGGCCACCCCGCTGCCACAGGAATACCACAGGCCCTGCCGATTCGGTGAGGGAGGCAAATCCCATCCCCTCGGCCATGAGGGAGAACCCGGGCCCGGAGGTGGAGGTGGCGGACCTGGCGCCAGCGTGAGCGGCGCCCACTACAGCGTTGATGGAGGCTACCTCGTCCTCCATTTGAACTACTACCATATCGAAGTCCTTGGCCCTGATCTCTAAGAAGACGCTTTCGTCGGTGGAAGGGCTTATGGGGTAATAGGTCTGGAGGTCTAGGCCGGCCTTAATCTTAGCAATGCCCGTTGCCTCTATCCCTCGGATGAACAGAGGAGCTACCTGAGGCTTATTCACCTTGGGCAGATCAAATTGTGCCGTACCGCCGAGAGTCTCACGAGCGTAATCGAATCCTGCCCTGGCGGCCAGGGCGTTGATCTCGCCTAGCTCCACTCGACGGATGGAGCGCTTAACCGTCTCTTCGTAATGCACGTTATCCAGCCCAAGGGCGGCCAAGGAAGCGCCGACGGCCACGGTGTTCCTGATAATGCGCAGGTTGTTAAACTCGCTCCCCCTGCCCATATCTACCAGCATCTTGCGCAGTATCTCGTCATAGGGGACTTCCACATAATGGATGTCGTCTCTGAGACCGACCCGTTTCAGCTTTATCGAGGCGTCATATACCAAGACGCCTCCAGGAACAAGCTCTTTCAGGTGGCCTTCGTGTTCCTTGAATTCGCCGTGGTGGTCACCTAAGATACTCTCTTCATCTAAGGCGACGGCGACGTGAACCCGCTCCGAAAGGAGACCACGGTTCTTTTCACTTACCCGAACTC
The DNA here is from genome assembly GCA_016844365.1 of Dehalococcoidia bacterium. The sequence goes on along the minus strand of JAENIT010000156.1, from coordinate 1,565 downwards.
TGTAATAGCTGTGTTCACCCTCGATGTTGGAGTGAAACTCGATGTTGGCAATGACCCGGTACCCGACCCGGGTCCATGACTTAGCAAATACCTCAGCCGCAACGTTGATACCACTGCCCTGAGGCCCTCCAATCAGCCAGGTGATGTCAGGTAACGTCATTGTCATGCCATTAACCTCAGACTTTATTTGTACTCTGATATTATATGCCTTGGGTTTTCCTATGTAAATCGCAACTCGGGTTGCCAAAAGGAAATGATACACATCTTTAACAGAGATGTCATCATTGTGAATAATTTCCCATTATTCAGGGCCTAAACTACATGCCAGGGGTCTAAGTTGCCCTGGATATCACCGCTAGGACCTGGGCCCGGACAACTCTAGAGCCTGGCTCCGCATCGAGGCTTTTGACCACCCCGTCTATGGGGGAGGCCAAGGACTGCTGCATCTTCATCGCCTCAAGAATGACTACAGTGTCTCCGGCCTTTACCGTTGCTCCTACCTCTGCGGTGAACTTTATGACTATGCCCGGCATGGGAGCCTCTATGGCTACCTCACCATCCTTCAGGGTTACAGAAGTCGATTGTGTCGTAGTGACAGGGGGCTGCGACCCCGCTCTGGGACGGGGTTCGGGTGCTGCCTGGCGAGTGGGCGCTGGCTGGCGCCGCGCAGGAGAAATTCCGGTAACCACAGGCCGGCCGTTAGCGGCCTCTACGTCCACCTTATAATACTCTTCCCCGACGTAGACATGGAAGGTGCGCGAACCGGAGCCCTTAGGCGGCGCATCCTCATTATTCGGGGCATTCACCATAAGGCCGGCTCTAGCCTTGGCAACTAGCTCCTCCTCCCGCTTCACATCCTCCATGGTCTTGGGTTTGACATCATCGGGCGCTGGCTCCAGGTTATATTTCCATCTCAGGAAGCGCATGCCCGTTGTGGGGTAGAGGGCGTAGATGAGCTGGTCCTCCAGGGTCTGGGAGATCTCCTTGGTGGCGTCCGCTGCCAGCTCCATCTCGGGGTCCAGGATGTCTGCGGGGCGGCATGTTATGGGCTCTTCACCTCGCTCGTACCCCTTCAGGGCGATTTTCTGGACTTCAGGATCTATTGGCATCGGCGGCTTGCCATAGAGTCCGTACACGTAGTCCTTCACCTGCCCAGAAACCAGAGTGTACCGTCCAAAGAGAACGTTCTGAACCGCCTGCACTCCTACAATCTGGCTGGTAGGTGTCACCAGGGGTGGATACCCCAGATCTTTACGTGTCCTGGGTAGCTCCTCGTACACCTCCTGGATGCGGTCCAGAGCGCCAGCCTCTCTGAGTTGGGCAACCAGATTGCTCATCATCCCACCGGGTGTCTGGTGCGCGAGGACTCCGGTGTCTATAACCGCCAACTTAGTAGTGTCCAGGAAGTCCCGGTACAGAGGGGCAATAGCCTCCACCATGTCGCCGAGCTTCAATAGTTGAGGCAGGTCGAGACCGGGATCCCTCGGCGTTCCATAGAGGGTGGCCAGGAAGGGCTCCACTGCTGGCTGGGAAGACCTGAGAGCAAAGGGCGCAAGGGCGCAGTC
>JAENIT010000013.1 GCA_016844365.1 Dehalococcoidia bacterium | reverse complement strand
TGTGTATAGGGTGTTGCTAGAGGTGATGTAGCGGGTCTAAAGGGAGGTCTCAGCCGCTCTTGTGATATAATTTTTTGGGGCGGAAGTTCGCGCGCCTAGCGGGGTGGTCCAAGTCTTCTTCTGCGAGTTTATGAATCGAGGTGCTAGATGGTGCTGAATCTAAAGACAACGGAGCTACGGCCTGAGGAGAACCCTTATCACATGGCTGTGGCCCAGCTCCGATGGGTGGCCGAACATCTGGGCCTTGACGACGGCATACTGGCCATCCTGTCGGCCCCAAAGCGTGAACTGGTGGTGAACTTCCCAGTGCGTATGGATGATGGGAACGTAAAGGTCTTTACGGGCTACAGAGTCCAGCACAGCCTGGCTCGGGGCCCCTCTAAAGGCGGGATACGCTACCATCCCAACGTGGACTTGGATGAGATTCGGGCCCTGTCCATGTGGATGACCTGGAAGTGCGCTATCATGAACATCCCCTATGGTGGCGCTAAGGGCGGCGTCACCTGTGACCCCAAGACTATGTCTCTGGGAGAGCTGGAGCGACTTACCAGACGCTACGCCACGGAGATATCCATTATCATAGGCCCGGAGAGGGATATACCGGCCCCAGATGTGAACACAGATTCTAGGACGATGGCCTGGATTATGGACACTTACAGTATGAGTGTGGGGTATTCGGTGCCTGGGGTAGTTACTGGCAAACCTATAAATATTGGCGGGACTCAGGGCCGGGCCGAAGCCACCGGCCGGGGTTGCATGATAGTGGCCAGAGAGGCGGCCAAGTGGCTGGGGATGCCCTTCTCCGGAGCCACAGTAGCCGTCCAAGGTATGGGCAATGTGGGTGGAGTGGCAGCCCAGTGTATGGTTAAAGAGGGATGTAAGATAATAGCCATGAGCGACAGCCAGGGTGGAGTGCACTCGGCCCAAGGGCTTGACCCCGATGATGTGCTCCAGTACAAGCGTCTTAACGGCAACTTGAATGGGTATCCAAAGGGTAGGGCGATATCGAACGCTGACCTCCTAGAACTTCCTTGTGACATCCTCTTACCGGCAGCCCTGGAAAACCAGATCTCCGCACAAAACGCGCCCCGTATCCAGACCAGGATACTGGTGGAAGGAGCCAACGGCCCCACAACCCTGGAGGGCGATAGGATTCTCAGGGAGAAAGGCGTGTTCATCATGCCCGACATTCTGGCCAATGCGGGTGGGGTCCTGGTCTCATACTTCGAGTGGGTGCAGGACCTCCAGTCCTTCTTCTGGGAGGAGACGGAGATAAATCGGAGGCTTGAGGAGGCCATGGTGCGGAGCTTTCGAGACGTGATGGGTATAGCTAAGGATCAGGGAGTGGACAATAGGAACGCCGCGTTAATACTAGGTGTGCGGCGAGTTGTGGATGCCATAAACGCCCGAGGTCTCTATCCATGATCGCGGCGACTGACACCCGATACTGTCTTTTACGAGGCTAATAAGATTCGTGTTCCCGCAGCGATCCGACGTAAGTTTTAGGAGGGCATTTTGTGAGCAGCGCTTGTAGGAATCTGGTGATTCTGGGCTCCACGGGCTCCGTAGGCGGCCAGACCCTGGATGTGGTTAGGGCCTATCCAGAGCGGTTTCAGGTCTACGGTATGGCCGCAGGGAGCAATCAAGAGCTGCTTTTGCAGCAGATAGAGGAGTTCAGGCCCAAGCTGGTGGCCTTTTCAGTAGAGCTAGAGGGACACGAGCTGGTCTCGATGGAGGAGATGGCTGCCCATCCTGACGTGGACATCGTGGTGGTGGCTACTGTTGGAAGCATCGGTATTGCTGCTACCATGGCCGCCCTCTCTGCCGGCAAAACTGTCGCCATGGCCAATAAAGAGATCGTGGTAATAGCTGGAGGACTGCTGGTGGAGGCGGCCCGACGCTACGAGGCCCGTATTCTCCCTATAGATAACGCGCTGAACTCCATTTGGCAGTGCATACGTGGTGAAGAGGAGAACATCTCAGACCTGATCCTTACCACCACCGGCGGCGCTCAGCTCGGGAGACAGAAAGCAGAGATGCTGGACTTGACCTGGCAGCAGTTGGACGGCGACTTCGCTAGAGGTGTAGGGCGTAAGCTGCGAATCGACTCCGCAACCATGATGCGCGAGGGTATGCAGATAATCGAAGCCCATTCCCTTTTCCGAGTACCATACGAAAATATACATCTGGTCTCACATCCTGAAGGAGTTGTCCCATCCCTGGTGCAGTTCATCGATGGCTCTGTTAAAGCAACGTTGGTGCCTCTCAGCCTCAGCTCATCTATCCAGTACTGCCTTTCCGACCCATCTCGATGGCCCAGCGATGAATCCCACTCTCTTGATATGGCCAAGCTTGGCGGGCTCACCTTCGGCAGGTTAGATTCAGAGCAGTACCCTTGTCTAAAGCTTGCTCTGGAGTGGGGCAGGAAGGGGCACACCTATCCGGCTGTGCTAAATGGGGCCAACGAGACAGCTACCCACCTTTTTGTGCACCAGAAGATAGGCTTCCAGGATATACCAAGAGTAATTCAGTCCGTTCTAGAACGACACCGTCCCGTTAACAATCCCACCCTAGATGACCTGATAGACGCGGATAAATGGGCCAAGGATATCGCATCCCAGCAAGTGCCAGCGTAATGACACCAGCCCCCCTTCTTGGGCCCAAGGCCGCCATTCTCTGTCTCATCCTCATTGCCTTCCTTCTTCGAATATACAATCTGGGCTTTGAAAGCCTGGACATGGATGAGGCCGATGGAGTGTACCTGGCCTCGTTGCCCGTAAGTGACCTCTTGGGCCTATTAGTCCAGGTAGGGCATAGCGGCTATCTATACATGCTCCTGCTCAAAGGGTGGATAGCCTTGGCCGGCGCCACCGAGTTCTCCATCCGATACATGGCTCTTATGCCCGGGGTCCTTGTGGTGCCGATTATATACCGTTTGGGGTTACGTCTCCTGGAGCCCCGGGCCGCCCTGCTGGCTGCTGCGCTGGCTACCTTCTCTTCTTACATCCTCCACTTCTCACAGATGAATAGGATGTATACTCTTCTCCTGTTCCTAGGGATTCTTTCTTCGTACTTGCTCCTTAGGGCTTTAGATCATCACCGATGGCGCTGGTGGATAGCCTACGGGTTTTCTGTGATGTTTGCTGTGTACGTACATGTTTTTGCGGTGCTACTGGTACCCTGGCATCTGTGCTATCTGCTCCTTCAATTCAAAGAACACCCCTCCAATGTAGCTAAGGGCCTGGTAGTGTTAAGCGGTATCGGCCTGCCCCATCTCCCGATAGGTCTGTGGCTTCTGAGGGCGTTGGAGGACCCCAGGGTGCTGAACCGTGAATTCACCGGCTCAGAGGACGCTCTCGGTATGCTGGCCACTCTGGCCAGGGAGTATGGCACTCGGTTCGACCTCCTGCCTCAGGGTCTTATCGCCTCATTTTTCCTGGGCCTCTCGGTGGTGGGCATTGTGGGGCTAGCAGGAAGCCCCCGAGGACGAAGGGCCGCACTTTTCCTGGCACTGGGGGTGGCTATGCCCCTGCTTCTGGTGTACCTGCTCACACTGGCGCGCATTCCTGCCTTCAGCTCTCGGTATCTTATTGTTACTCTGCCCGGCTTCTTACTTCTTTGGGCAGGGGCCCTTTATTTTGTGCACTCGCGAGTCTCCGTGCTCGGATGGGTATTGCTCGCAGCTATCCTGGGGTTGAATGCTGCGAGATGGGCACAAACTAATGTATACGGGAAACACTTCCGGGAGGACTGGCGGAGCGCGGCAGGATACCTTTCGGAGCAATACCGGCAGGGGGACCTGGTTATCCTGGGATTCTCCAACGCTAAGAACGCCTACGACTACTATGCCACTGAGCCAGTGGCTATGATAGGCATAGATCAGTTGGAGGGTAACGGTGGTAAGCAAGCGCTCTCACAGGAGCTAGACAGGGTTACTAAAGGATATGAGAACCTCTGGCTTCTTTACTCCTATTTTCAGATCGGGGGAGTAGAGTCTATAACCCCCTGGCTCAACGAGAAGGCCAAGTTGTTAGACCAGGTCCACTTTGCTGGCGTAACGGTAAGCCGATTCGCCTTGATGGGTGGGGATGGCTAGAGAGCTTTAGGGATGTCCCCCCGCCCTAAAAATATTTGCATTCAACAATAAGTTATGCTAAGCTACGGCAAAGCTTCTCCTTTTTCTAGGGTAGAGAACTACATATATACTCGATAAGCTTATACTTGGCCCTGCCACGAGGGCGAGTTCTATCCAGGGGGAAAATAGCGTAGGTCATTGCGTATATTCCTCCACGTTCCTGCCTAGCATGGAAATCACAGTACGATTCTCTACAGGGCGCTTAGTTACTAACATCAGGAGTGTCACCAAGGCTAGAGGTGCAATGATCCGGAAATCATAACATTCAAACACTGCTTTAAAGGAGTCCCTCAAAGACGCTCAAGCTATTGAGCGTCCTATTGGTTGAATTTGGCAGATAAGTTTGGGGATATGAGCGATACTACCATTGGTAATAATAATATTTCTACCTGTCCGATCCACGGGAGGCCACTAAAACCTGTACCTCCTTTGGAGCGTCTGAAGAAAGTCGGGCTCTATGACCCGGCGTATGAGCGCGATGCCTGTGGTGTCGGCGTTGTGGCCAACATCGATGGGTCACAGTCTCATGAGATCATAACTCAAGCAATGAGAGTTCTGGTCAATCTAGGGCATCGCGGCGCCTGTGGCTGCGATCCTGAGACGGGAGACGGCGCTGGCATCCTGATCCAGATGCCCCACGCCTTTTTCGAGAAGGAAGCACGGAGCGTGGGAATCCAACTCCCAGAGCTTGGTCGTTACGGGGTTGGTATGGTGTTCATGCCACGCGATCCTGCCCTTCAGCCCGTCTGTGAGGACGCCATAAAACAGGGCGTCGCAGAAGAGGGCCTTGAATTTATAGGCTGGCGCGATGTTCCTGTTGCACCGGACGCTATTGGACCACTGGCTCGCGAAGCTATGCCTGTGATCCGTCAATATTTTGTGCAGGCGCCACCAGGTATGGACACCAACGAGCTGGAGCGCCAGCTATATCTCGCTCGAAAAGAAGCGGAAAGGCTTATCATTGAGTTAGCCGCTGAGATATCGGCCCCTGGGCTAGACGACTTCTATATTGTCAGTTGCTCATCTCGGACTGTCATCTATAAGGGCCTGATCATGGCGGAGCAACTCAGTAGCTTCTACGGCGATCTGGGCGATCCTACAATGGCAAGCGCGTTTGGGTTGGTACACTCTCGGTTCAGCACTAATACCTTAGGGGAGTGGAGACTAGCGCACCCTTACCGATACATTGCCCATAACGGTGAAATCAACACCATACGTGGCAACAGAAACTGGATGACCGCCCGAGAACGTTCCCTCACGTCCACCTTTTTTGGCAAAGAAATCAGTAAGCTGACACCTGTGTGTACACCTGGCTTCAGTGATAGCGCATCATTGGACAACGTATTTGAGTTGCTGGTCATGGGCGGTCGTGAGGTGGAGCACGCGGCGGCAATGATGCTCCCCGAAGCGTGGTACGGGCATGAAGCCATGCCTCAGGATAGAAAGGACTTCTACGAATATCATGGTTGCTTAATGGAACCGTGGGACGGCCCTGCGCTGATTGCGTTCACCGATGGCCGAAAAATCGGAGCGGTGCTAGACCGCAATGGCCTTAGACCTTTCCGCTATATGATCACAAAGGACGGGCTTCTTGTGATGGCCTCTGAGACGGGCGTGCTTGAGGTGGAGCCTAGTCGCGTTGCTGTTCGAGGTCGGATTCGTCCGGGCCGAATGTTCTTGCTGGACTTAGATCAAGGACGCATCGTCGGCAACGACGAGATCAAGAATAACCTGGTCACTCGACGACCCTATGGTGATTGGCTTAGAACGAATCGGGCGGTGCTGGATGACCTCCCCACTCCCAACCCTGAGGAAGTGCCTGCCGTTGACTGGGATACCATTACTGCCCGGCAGCAAGCCTTTGGGTACACTCAGGAGGACCTTAATCTGCTGCTGGAGCCCATGGGGCTAGAAGGCTCCGAACCCATTGGCTCTATGGGAAACGATGCCGCTCTGGCCGTGCTATCAGACCGGCCACAGAATCTGTTCGCCTACTTCAAACAGCTCTTTGCTCAGGTCTCCAATCCGCCACTGGACTATGTGCGCGAAGCGCTCGTCACCCAGCTTGCAGTGCCCGTTGGTACACGGAGCAATCTCTTCGACGAGACGCCAGAGCATGCTCGCGTCCTCCGCATCGATCATCCCATCCTTCTGAACCAGGATATAGTGACCATCAAAGCCTTGAACCTTCCAGGGCTAAAGAGTAGGACGATTTCCACTATCTTCCCGGTAGCTGAAGGCCACGCCGGTCTGAGGAAGGCGCTAAATCGTATTCGGGAAGAGGCTGACGCAGCAGTCGCGGCTGGGTGTGCCATTATCGTTCTTTCCGATCGGGGTGTGGACTCCGAGCACACCTACGTGCCGTCACTGCTGGCCATGGCCGGTCTTCACCACCATCTGATTAGAGAACGCACTCGCACGCACGTTGACATAATAGTGGAATCTGGTGAACCGCGCGAAGTCCACCACTTTGCAACCCTCTTCGGATACGGCGCCAGCGCCGTCAACCCTTATCTGGCGTTCGAGACTTTGGCTGAGCTGTGCGAAGAGCGGTTCACTGAAGGAGCTGGAACATCTGACCAAGAAACTGTCGAGCACAACTACATCAAAGCGGTTGAGAAGGGTGTGCTCAAGGTGATGTCTAAAATGGGTATCTCTACCCTTCAGGGCTACCAAGGCGCTCAGGTCTTTGAGGCGCTGGGTTTGTCTCATGCACTGGTGGAGGAATTTTTCACCTGGACACCCACGCGGATTGGCGGCATTGGCCTGGATGAGATAGCTGCGGATCTGCTGGAGAATCACGGGCGCGCGTACCCCCAACAGCCGATGTCTGACCAGGTGCCTCTGGATATTGGTGGTATATATCAGTGGCGCGCTACCGGAGAGACGCATCAGTACACACCGGAAGTGATCGCCCTACTACAGCATGCCACCCGACAGAACCGTTACGATGTGTTTAAGCAGTTCGAGCAGGCGTCCAACGGCGAAGACGGCTCCCTTGCCACCATAAGAGGGCTTCTTGATTTTAAGTTTGACCCCAATGGCGGCATACCCCTGGACGAGGTTGAGTCGGTAGAGTCCATCGTGACTCGCTTCGCCACTGGGGCGATCTCCCTTGGGTCCATTAGCCGTGAGGCGCACGAAACTCTTGCTATTGCCATGAATCGTTTGGGGTCTCGAAGTAACACTGGTGAAGGCGGCGAGGATCCCGAGCGGTTTAAGCTTGACCCAAGCGGTGACTCTAGGTCTAGCCGGATGAAGCAGGTCGCCTCGGGCCGATTTGGAGTGACGACGGAATATCTGGTGAACGCTACTGACTTGCAGATCAAGATGGCGCAGGGGTCCAAGCCGGGTGAAGGAGGGCAGATTCCTGGGCACAAGATCTCGGAGTATATAGCGGAAATCCGTCATACCACGCCTGGCGTGGAGCTTATTTCACCACCTCCGCACCACGATATCTATTCTATCGAGGACCTGGCGCAACTCATCTTCGATTTGAAAAACGTAAATCTCGCGGCCCGTATTCATGTAAAACTCGTATCCGAGGCGGGCGTTGGCATCATCGCCGCCGGAGTAGCGAAGGGCCATGCAGACGTGGTGCTCATATCCGGAGATAGCGGCGGAACCGGGGCCTCACCGCTATCCTCTATCAAGCATGGTGGGCTACCCTGGGAACTGGGGCTTGCAGAGACCCAGCAAGTGCTCGTTGCCAATGGTCTTCGGGGACGTATAGTGGTCCAGACTGATGGCCAGATCAAGACCGGACGCGATGTCGCCATCGCAACTCTGCTAGGAGCCGAGGAATGGGGTGTGGCCACAGCCGCCCTGGTGGTCTTGGGATGCATCATGCTACGCAAGTGTCACCTTAATACGTGCTCTGTGGGAATTGCGACCCAGGATCCGGAACTCCGGAAGCTGTTCGCAGGTACGCCTGAAGCCCTCGTCAACTATTTCATCATGTTGACACGGAGTTTGCGGGAATACATGGCAAAGCTTGGATTTAGAACCGTGGATGAGATGGTGGGTCGGGTGGACAAGTTGGAGCCTAGGCACGCCATTGATCACTGGAAAGCGCGCGGCATTGATCTGACGGCGTTGCTCCACTCCATGCCACTAGCAGAAGGCGTAGCCATCCATCACTGTGAAGAGCAGGACCACGCTCTTGAGATGGTCCTTGATCGTCAGTTGATAGAGGTCGCGGGGCCAGCCATTATGCGCCAAGAGTCTGTCTCTGCTGAGTTTCACATCAAAAACTCAAACCGAACAGTGGGCGCTATGATGAGCGGCCAGATCGCGAAGCGTTACGGCGACAAAGGATTACCTGACAACACAATCCATTACCTCTTCAAAGGGTCAGCAGGACAGAGCTTCGGCGCTTTTCTATCCGCTGGCGTTACCTTCAACCTTGAAGGGGACACTAACGATTATTTCGCAAAAGGCCTGTCTGGGGGACGGATCATAGTTGTGCCTCCAGTGGGCAGCACTTTCATACCGGAGGAGAACGTCATCATCGGTAACGTCGCGGTGTATGGAGCTACAAGTGGCGAAGTATTTGTCCGCGGGATAGCAGGCGAGCGGTTTGCCGTGCGAAACAGCGGCGCACACGCTGTTGTAGAGGGAATTGGCGATCATGGCTGCGAGTATATGACGGGTGGAGTGATCGTAGTGGTTGGGCCGACAGGACGGAATTTCGCCGCCGGCATGAGCGGTGGCATCGCGTATGTTTGGGACCCAGACCACACGTTCCGCTCCAGGTTCAACAGTGCCCTGGCCGACCTTGTGTTAGTTGAGCCCTACTCCCAGGATGAAGTTGTATTGAAGAATCTCTTGGAACGCCATGTGAAATACACTGGGAGCACTCAGGCAGAGCACATCTTGTCCGATTGGGAGAGATCTCGCGCCTTATTCAAGAAAGTATTGCCATGGGACTACGCCCAGGCGCTTAGAGAACGCTCCGAGCGACTTGTCACTGGTGCGGGGGAAGTAGTACACCATGGGTAAAATAACTGGGTTTCTAGAGATCTACCTACCCTGGGCCGAGGAGCAGGCACGAGAGCAGGCCGGCCGTTGCATGGATTGCGGCATACCATTCTGTAATTACGGCTGTCCTTTGGGTAATCTCATCCCGGACTGGAACGATATGGTCTATAAGGGTGACTGGAAGCGGGCCATAGACCAGCTCCATGCCACCAACAACTTCCCAGAGTTCACAGGACGTATCTGTCCGGCGCCCTGCGAACCTGCATGCACACTATCCATCAACAAGGATGCAGTCACTATCGAGATGATCGAGAAGGCCATTACCGATAGGGCCTGGGAAGAAGGATGGATCAAACCCACCCCCCCGCTGGTTCGAACGGGAAAGACTGTCGCAGTTATCGGTTCTGGCCCAGCCGGACTGGCATGTGCACAACAGCTCAACCGCGCTGGCCACCTGGTCACAGTATTCGAGCGTAATGAGTACATCGGCGGCTTGCTCTCCCTGGGCATCCCGGATTTCAAGCTTGAAAAAGCCTTGGTTGATAGAAGGGTCGAGCAATTATCCCAGGAAGGCATTCTTTTCAGCACCGGCGCCTGGGTGGGTCAAAACGTCCCTACTGACCAATTGAAGCGGGAGTTTGACGCCATCTGCCTGTGCGGTGGTGCGACTGTGCCACGCGATCTGCAGGTTCCAGGGAGAGAGCTGGATGGTGTGCATTTTGCTATGGACTATCTTTCTCAGCAGAATCGGCGTAACCGAGGCCAGGACGTCTCTCCATCCGACATCATTACAGCCAAAGATAAGACCGTTGTTATTCTCGGCGGCGGCGACACTGGCGCAGACTGTCTGGGGACCGCCCATCGCCAGGGCGCAAAGCGTGTTTATCAGTTCGAGTTGCTGCCCAGGCCATCCTCGAAGCGTGGCGAGGACAATCCCTGGCCCCAGTGGCCGTATATATTCCGCACTAGCGCCGCCCACGAGGAAGGCGGTGAGCTGGATTTCAACATCTTAACTAAGAGCTTCAATGGCGAAAACGGTAAATTGAATAGCCTGACCGCAGTGCGCCTTAGCTGGCAGTCTCCTTCAAACGGTGGGAGGCCCCAGATGGTGGAGATACCGGGTAGCGAAGTCAAGGTTGAGACAGAGCTAGTCCTTCTAGCCATGGGATTTCTCCATGGAGAATCCAAAGGACTACTAGACGAACTCGGCGTAGGGCGGGATGAACGCGGAAACGTCGCGACTGATAGTAGGATGATGACCAGTGTGCCGGGTGTGTTCGCTGGCGGCGACATGCAGCGCGGTCAGTCACTGGTTGTTCATGCTATTGCGAGTGGACGCATGACGGCGCGCGGGTGCGATGAGTGGCTGATGGGCAGATCCGATCTACCGCTTGTGCGGGGGTATGCCCGTACCTTTGAAAAGCACCCGGACCACAAGATCGGCGCAGCGCTAGAAGAGAGCGATTCTGTAGAGGAATGGGAGTAACAGACAGGTTAAGTGCCGGGCATTTTGGCTAAACAATTCGTAGCTGATAAGTTATACCTTTAAGTCAGTAGACCATTGTCCGCCTTTCGGCTTTCTTTCGCCTGGAATTCTGGCTAGTTTTCCTCTGTCGACACCTTTAGGCGCGGTTCCACGCCAGCCCCAAATCTCAGCGCCGCCTGAACCCATGACAGAGCATGACATCTCCAATGGTTCGGCAAGCTCGCAACAAGACACCGTTCCACTGTTATGGATTGTGGCCCACTTCGGCTCTAGCGGCATGTCAATACCGTCCACTCACGGAGAGCGTAGTGACAGAGTCCTTAAAGTAGACCAAGACTGTTGTCTTGTGGGCTATTCGAACTTATAATGTTTAATGTCAGTCCAAGATCATGATTCTAAAACTATTCATCGCATCCATAGCGCCAGAACCGCCATGAACACAAAGATAGCTCCCGACAGAGTCCCGATTCTTATCATGTCCCGTCGTACGTAGTTGTACTCTTTAGGATCTGCAGAGATGGGGGCGGGTACTCGGTTGAATCGAGCGCCGTGTGTATCCCCCGATAGTTGCAGGCCCTCTGCTGTTCTTGTTAGGGTAGAGCGAGGCGAGGAGAGATGTGGTGGAATGGATGCTGTTCTTCGCCTTTCCCTGTCGGTTCTGTTGCTTCTACCGCTGCTGGACTGGGGTCTAGACCTTTTAGCCATTATAATGCCTCCTAATAGTACACTACTTCTATTATAACAAGGTTTACCTGCAGAATTAAAAGGAGGCGGCAAGAAGATGTTTCGTAAGGAGGAGATGGAGAGCGCCGCTAAACTAGAGGACTGGCGAGAGACGGTTATATCCCATAACACTAGCTTCTCTGGTGTCCTGAAAGCCGATGGGGCCGTCAGAGTGTACGGCAACCTGGATGGAGAGATAGAGACCACGGGATCGGTGATAATAGGCAAGGCCGCCAGGGTGTCAGCTAATATCACAGGCAAGGATATTGGTATAGCGGGGACTGTTATCGGGAATGTGATGGCTCAGGGGCGACTGGAGATATATTCGGGAGGTAGGGTGCTGGGGGACATTGCCTCTAACAGCTTGAAGATATCCGATGGCGCGATTTTTATAGGGCAGTGTCTAATGATGATCCCCGATAGGGAGACGTTGCTGTTGGAGAAGCCGCGAGTAGATTCAGAAGAGCTTATTCTGCCACTAGGGGACGGGAATCAGGATTAATACGTTGGCGATGACTATTGGAACTAGTTCATCCTCATCCTTTCTAGCGCAGCCAGCATTTCCTTCATCCTTACTACATCCTCCCCATTAGGGACCAAGTCTATGTAGGTGTTCAAATCCCGCCATGAGTTGGCGTAAGCGTGCAGTCGCAGGCTAAGGAGACCCCGGTCCCGGATCTCTGTGGGAGCGTCTGGGTTCAGGAGAAGTATACGTTCAACTACGGCTAAAGCCCGAACGTGGTCCCCCTTGCCCTGATATATACGCTTTAGGTTGCTAAGGATCCTGCCCAGGATGGCTCTTTTGCTCAGCCGCCGCAGGAAGTCTCTCCTAAAGACCAGGGAGCCTCGGTAGACGACTTCCACCAGCCTCTTGCACTCCTCTTCTGTTATAATGCCGCCTCCCTGAAACGGGTCTATGAATAAGTCCCTTTCAGAGGTTGGGTGCTTTACAATAAAATGCCCGGGCAGGCCAACTCCTAGAACTGAGAAGCCTAGACGCTGGGCCACTTCCATGTAGACCAGCGACAGGGTGATGGGGATGCCCAGCTTGCGGTCCAGGACATCGTTCAGAAAGCTGTTGCGAGGGTCGTAGTAGTCCTTATCGTTGCCTCTGAACCCTTGCTCTTGGAACAGGTAGCTGCTGATGGTGTAGATGACATCCTCGGGGCGACGCCTCTTTCCCAGCCGACCTTCAATGGTGGCGGCCATCTCCTCCAGCCTGTCCAGGTACTGGCCTGGGTTGATATCAGTATACTCCTCCTGGGCTATGAGGAGGCAGGCCGATGCCAAGTCTATTTCCTCGTCTTCACCTTCCACTATGCGCTGAAATCGCCTGCGAGTAAGTTCTCGTTCCATCATTAGAGTGTTCCCCCACTAGGGGGATGCTACTACATTATCAGTCCGCCGTCTACTACCAGAGCCGCTCCGTCGAGGTAGATCGCATAGTATGAGGCGAGGAATAGAGCGACGGCGACCGCATCCACGATTTCTATTGCAAAGGC
>JAENIT010000155.1 GCA_016844365.1 Dehalococcoidia bacterium | reverse complement strand
GGGTTGGTAGGGTATGTAGGCGACGATTCATCAATAGGAACACTTTTCGGCTCACCGTATACTGCGGCGCTGGAGCTGAAGACGAACTTGTTGACTCCGTGCTCACCCATAGAGTTTATAAGGGCTATGACATTGGAGATGTTGTTGGCGAAGTAAAGGCCCGGCCGCTCCATGGACTCTCCAGCCTGGATAAGGGCAGCGAAGTACATCACCGCATCCACTGCCTGGCCTCGTAAGGCCCTGTCGAGGCTATCGCGATCCCCAAGCTCCCCCTGAACAAACTCAGCGCCCTCCGGCACGGCCTCCCTGTGTCCGGTCGAGAGGTTGTCGAACACGGTTACGTTTGCCCCGGCATCCAGCAAGGCATTGGCGGTAATGCCTCCGATGTATCCAGCGCCGCCTACAACCAGCACCCTCATATGGCTCCTTCTCCTGGCGTTAATGCGATAATTGGTCTGGCTTTTTGGAGATGAGAGTTCTTGGAGCGAACGTCCACGATACTCCGATGCCATAGCTCCAGCATCACCACCGCCCAAAGTTGAAGATGGTGTCCTCTTCCCCTTGTGTAGTAATCCTCAAGCAAAGAGGAGACTCCTTCTTTAGTGAAGAACCCACGGGAAATCGTAGCGGTGTCGAGGGCCAGATCGTAGACGAAGGATCGCAAGTCGCCCCGAAACCACCGGTCAAGGGGTAGCTCGAAACCATGTTGGCGACGATTTAGAGTCTCCTGGGGCAATAGAGGCTTCATGGCCTTACGAAACAAGGCTTTGGTCGTATGGCCCTGTATCTTAGCCTTGACCGGCAAGGACCAAGCGAACTCCACGAACTTGTGGTCTAAAAATGGAACCCTGGCCTCCAGAGAGTGAGCCATAGTCATTCGATCCACTTTCATCAGTAGATCGTCGGGGAGCCAGCCCTTCATATCCAGAAAGGCAGCTTGCCTTGTAACGTCCGCACCCTTGATTGCACTTCGAGCTTGCGCGAGAGGCTCAGCGCGCACTACCGAGGCTATGAAGTCTGGATGGAACAGTCCTGGTTCGCTTCCATGGTGTGCATCGTAACGCATGGGAGGAATGCTGTAACCCGAGTCCAGAGACATCCAGTTCAGGTTAACAAAACCCCTAAGGTAGTAGACCCGATTCAGAAACGAAGCAGCATGAATAGCCTCTCTCACCGGTCGAGGGAAGCGGCGGGCCTGCCTTCCCACGTAAAAGTAGCGGTCGTATCCGAGGTTGGTCTCGTCGGATCCCTCTCCCGTCAGCACAACGGTAACGTCTTCCCTGGCGCGTTGAGACACCAGGTAGGTGGGAAGCACCGCCGGGTCCAGGATAGGCTCGTCCAGATGGAGCGCTATTTCCTCCAGCAGCTCGAAGGAGGCCGATTCGCACAGGACTTCGTGGTGGTCCGTCCCTAGATATTGGGCCACCCTGCGGGCGTAATCTAGCTCGTCCAGGGGCTTCCCCACGCCAAAGCCCACAGAGTAGGTCTTAACCGGCTGGTTCATGTGGCGGGACATAAGGGCCACCAAAGAGCTGGAGTCGACACCGCCGCTAAGGAAGGCTCCTAGAGGCACGTCGCTGACCAGGTGGCTGGCCACACACTCATCAAGAAGGTCTCGCAGCTCATGTACTGCCTTCTCCTCATCAAAGGGTCTCCCGTTATCCTCGAAAGGAGGAAGCTCCCAGTACTGCTTGGTCCTGATGTTTCCTTCATGACACACTAAGATATGGGCTGGAGGAAGCTTCGCTACTCCTTTTATGACGGTTTGCGGAGACACCGAGAAGCGGAAGGTAAGGCATTGGTAGATTCCCTGAGGATCCGGCTCCCAGGGAATCTGGGGAACGGCCACTAGCGCTTTCAGCTCTGAAGCGAAGGCCAGGCCCTTTGGGCCTGCCCAATAGTAAAGGGGCTTAATACCTAAGCGATCCCGGGCCAGGAGCAGCTTGCGCTCTTTCCCGTCCCAAATGGCGAGAGCGAACATTCCTCGCAGCCGCTGGACAAAGTCCTCACCATACTCCTCATAGGCGTGGACTATACTCTCGGTGTCGGAGCGGGTGCGGAAGGTGTGTCCCTTAGCTATCAACTCCTGGGTTAGCTCTCGGAAGTTATATATCTCCCCGTTGAAGACCACCCACACTGAGCCGTCTTCGTTGCTCATGGGCTGGTGTCCGCCAGCGAGGTCGATTATACTGAGCCGTCGAAACCCCAAGCCGAGGCTGCCATCTATGAGAACGCCAGTATCGTCAGGCCCTCGATGGGCAAGGTGACCACACATCCCTTCTATAACCTCTTGGGTCACAGGGGAGCCATTAAAATTGAGTATTCCGGCTATTCCACACATGTAACTAAGCCAAACCCTCAGCGGGGAGCGACAAGACTCACGCGTTGGTCTATCAGGGGCAGGAAGACCTCCTCACGAACTCGCTTGGCTATCACACCCCAATCGAGGTAGCGGCAGGCGTATTCTCGAGCATTCTTAGCTACTAATCGAGCCATGTCGGGGTTCTCAAGGATGATTCGGAGCTTAGCTGCTAGAGCATCGGCATCTCCGGGCCTGACCCGGAACCCGTTTTCACCGTCCTTGATATGGTCTACTACACCAGTTATGTCCGTACCCAGGAAAACCGAGCCGCAGGCCATGGCCTCTAACATAACCCTGGGCAGCCCTTCGCTGAAAGAGGGAAGCACACATACATCAGCAGCAGAGTAATAGTAAGGCATCTGCTCCTTGGAAACCCACCCGTGAAAGACAACCACGTCCTTCATATCCAGTTCCTCTACCAACTTTAATAGCCGTGCCTTATCCGGACCCTCGCCGAGGATATGGAGCTCGACATCAGCCCTTTGGGGCAGCAAACTCTTGACCGCTTTGATGAGGTAGTCCACACCCTTCTCAGGGGACAGGCGTCCGCAGTAGAGCACGATCGTCTTGTTTGGGTGTAGGCCCAAGGACTCCCTAGCGCCCGCCATTGGCTGGAACTGGTCCGTCTCTATCCCCGTAGGAATGAGGGCTATTTTCTCTGGCGGTGCTCCCGTCTTCCCCCACCAGTAGCGCATCTCTTCGCTCGTGGCGATGATTCGGGCGCATTATCTAGCCGATAACCTAGATGTGATCTTATAGGCCAGGGTTGCCAGCCAGTCATAGGGGTTGCCATGAGCTATCCTCTCATATATGTTCCCAGGGACCCGTAATACCACGGGCGTGTCCCTAATCAGCGGGGCGAGT
>JAENIT010000154.1 GCA_016844365.1 Dehalococcoidia bacterium | reverse complement strand
GGCCAGCCCCAGGGGTGTCCCCTTGTTCGGGAACATCAGCAGGGGTGTGGCCAGGGCCAGAAGCCACAGCTCCCTCTGGGCTATTACCCGCGCTGCTGAAGATATAGAATTGGAGCCGGGTATAGCCATAGCTACTCTTTACGGGCTATCTTTACCTGGATCTGGCGGTCCCTCTCGAGGGTAGTCTGTATGGTAGTGGCCGTGTCGCTGGGAACGCCAGTGCTCTGAACCCCCGCTACCCTGAAATTTTCAGCCAACTGGAGATGCACCGAGAGGGGCACAGCATAGGTTCCCGGTTGCTTCTGGACCTCTAGCCTATACTCTAGCCCCCCTCGGTAGTTGATTGCAGAGCGAGGCGGCACGTACTCAAAGGACGTTTCTCGTACCTCTCCCGGATTCAGCACCATCAGACCGGCGAGCACCAGCTTGTCCCCCTCCATGTACACTTCTGGAGGGCTGTCCAGACCACTGGCGCTGACATACAGGCTTTCAGGAGGAAGGTACACCCTTATATAGTCCTTGTAGCAGGAATCGGCGGATGTATAGAAATCGATGTCATTGGCCTGGCATTGAGGGGCCTCCGTCCGATTGGAATTACGATAAGTGATGGATAGCCTAGAGCGTCGAGGAGCCAGGTCAGGACCCACCTGGATGGTGTAGCTGATGGAGCGATTAACGTAGGCGTCGGCCTTGCTATAGCCCATATTGGTGTCCACAACCATGAAGAAGTCGTTGGGATGTTCCTTCACCGCGCCGTCCCATCCCGCAGCTCTAGCCAGGCTGGCGGCTTGGGGATGGTTGAAGTACAAAAGAACGTGTTTCTGGGCCAGCAGATCTCTAACTACGGGCGCTAATTTCATAAGGGACTCGGCGCTACTGCCCTCCAGCCTCTGAAGGATAGTCTCGCCCAGGTATCCCACAAAGGCCTTGCGGTCCTCTAATACCAGCTTCCGCTGGTCGTTGAAGGAATCAAAGGCCTTATAGCCCGGGGGGTGTGCATATATATCCAGGACTGCGAAAAGGTTGCTCGCGTCCACCCGCTCCTGAAACAGGGGCACATCCACCGGCCCCAGAACCTCCAGCAGCTTCTGCACCACGGTCTGGTCTATTGCGATGACCCCGTCCACCACCTGCCCCGTATCGGCTTGAAGGAAGGCCTGCATCCACTCGGCCGAGGTGGGAAAATCGGCCCACCAGTTGGCATCCCTCAGACTCCAGTCCTCGAAAAGCATATACCTGGAATAGGGTGTTGGCGGCGGGATGTACGGTCTCGGTTGGGAACTGTAGAAATCGTAGCTGTCCCTGAAGTCCAGCTCTGTGATTCTGCCTCGTTCCACCGTTATGATGGCCGCGCTGCCGATGAAGCCGCCGGTGGCTCTGAGCTCTGTATTGTTCTGGAGGGGCAAAAGGTAATGGGCTGGGGAGTTGGCCCCCAAAAGGTCTGGGGCTACTAATGCCGCTTCCAGTGCCGCTTTAAGAGGGGGGAAGACTTTGTCCATCCGCTCTAAGGCCTGAATGAGCCTGGGTTGCCTCAAGGTGTCCTCCTTGACCTTATCCCGTAGGATGGTCAGCTTTTCCAAAGCTCGGACCGCTTCCTCGATCTGGGGCCGAGCCGAGGCCAAGGCTTCCACTACCAGAGCCATCCTGGTGGAGGAGCCAGAAGACGCCTCTGTCTGAAAAGCGGCTTCTACTACTGGAGCCATAGCAGATAGGGTAAGCTCTCCGGTCATTGCGCCCGCAACGGCCATCTGGGTGAGATAGGGGGCTGCGGCCAGCTCACCGCCATATCCCGGCGCCCACTTCAGGGCGGGCAGCAGAGCATCCCAGGGTCGAGCGGCATCCCTCAGCTCCGCAAACTCCTCGCGGGCTCGAGCCAGCTCATCCCTCGCCCTAAGCAGTTTTTCAGCGTTGACACCTGTGAGAGAGCCTTCCTGCTCCAGAATAGCCATCCCGCTAGCTAAGTGAGTCAGCCCCGCGTCCAAGTGCCCACGAGCAGCCCGATAGCTGTCGTAGCCCACCCAAGCTGTTGCGCTCATGAACAGCGCCGCCAGGGCCACGGAGAGAAATCCTGTAGGCAGCCTCATACTACGTCTTGGCCTCAAATATTAATACCACTACCTAGAAAATAGGTACTTTATCTTTATAGATAGCGCAGGTTGTCCCTAACCGTTCGTCCTGAGCTTGTCGAAGGACAAGACGATTGAGATCCGCCTGGGGCGGAGCGCTACAGTGCAGCTATTTTCATCCGCCGAGGTGTCCCTTGGCAAGGGGCATGGACGATTGCTCAAGGGCGGGTCCCCTTCATTGCCCATTCTCGGTAGATGCTGCCGAAATCTGTACGGCGGACCTGCGCCCCCGCGCTCTCCAGTAACGCTATGCCTCCAGGAGCCGCAGCCCAAGGGTCACGATAGCCGTGGCTGGAGAATATAAACCATCGCTGGATGTTCAAGGGCTCAGAGTTCATGTCCAACCACTCCAGCATTCTCTTGAGGTACTCTGCCATCAGGTCTCTGCGCATCTCGCCCCAGGGGTGCGCCCGCAGAGTCAGCTCCTGTCCCTCCTGAGCAATGCCCGATGCTCCGGGTAGTTGAGTCGACTCCTGGAGCCACTGAGCCCCTTCGTAGCCCCAGACCACCGCGAACTCCGTGAGCCATATAGGTTTGCCCTTGTGCCCCGGCATAGCCTCCAGGTACTCCCTGAAGCCCCCTATCTGCTGGATTTGCACCTGATGATCGACCATCGGGAGCTTCTCCCAGTTCAAGTCGTAGGTGTGGATGCTCCACACATCCACCGGCGGCTCGACCCCATACCTCTCCAGATATCCCTTCCTAAAGCCCTCCACCCACGAGCGCCCTTGAGTGAATCCCCCGCAACCGGTACAGGTGTAGCTGAAATTTAGTACCTCCGGGGCCACTATCTGGGCCGTGGGGTCGGCGCTCTTTATTACCGACTGGTAGTAATGAAAGTTCTCCGCATAAGAATCGGGGGAGAGGTCATCTTGGCCGGGGACATTGGGCTCGTTGCCGATAATCCAGTAGCTGCCCGGCCTGGCGAGGGCTATCCTGCGTAACTCCTCCGTGTCCATCAGCACGTTAGACGGCACCTTGATGGCTTTGCTGCATCCTGGGGGTATCGATTGAACGTTTGGGGTGTAGTCTAAGTACCACTTAACTCCCATCATATTCATAGCCTCACCGAGGTCGCCTGGACCTGTGTAGGCTACGCCGTAGCGGCCCCCTCCTGTTCCTCC
>JAENIT010000153.1:3301-4899 GCA_016844365.1 Dehalococcoidia bacterium | reverse complement strand
GAAGCTGTCCACGTTGTTCGGCACCTGGCGGGTTCAGGGCCTTAACCCCTTCGACGCTTGCCGCCAACTCCTCGTTTCTCCCCAACCCTGAACAGTTACCTGTGAGGGGACCGAGACATAGTATACGCTGTAATAACGCAGCTACTTTGTCTGTTCTATTTGTAGGAATCCAGCAGCAATCAGCCTACTGGGTTGAGTTCGGCCATTTCATATATAATCTTCTTGGAGTCCCTATCACGGACGCGCACGGCAATACTGGCATTTGTTAAAGCTGATGACTGAGGGTAATAGATTGGAATACACCAGAGCAAGCGGTATTCTACTTCACCCCACATCCTTGCCCGGACTCTATGGAATCGGGGATTTGGGGCCAGAAGCTTATCGCTTTGTCGATTTTCTTATCAGCAGCGGCCAGAGCTTATGGCAAGTCCTACCTCTTGGTCCTACTGGTTACAGCAACTCCCCATATCAATCGTTCTCGGCCTTTGCGGGCAACCCCTTACTCATCAGTCTTGAGCTATTGCAAGAAGAGGGGCTGTTGTCCTCGGAAGCGCTCTCCAGTCCACACGAGTTTCCAGCCCAACGGGTTGACTACAGCGATGTTATTAAGCACAAGGTACCTTTGCTCAGGGAATCCTTCGACATGTTCTTGTCAAAGGCTAAAGGGGAGGGATTGGAGCAGTTCGAGAGTTTTTGCCAGCAGCACGCCTCCTGGCTGGAGGATTACGCTCTTTTTATGGCATTAAAGGATTTGCACGCGGGCGCTACGTGGAACCAGTGGGAGAAGGAGTTGGCCTTTCGTGTGCCTGAGGCCATAGCCCAGTGCAGGGATGAGTTCTCTGAGATGATTGATTTCCAAAAATATTTACAATACCAATTCTTCAAACAGTGGGGATCCCTTAAGAGCCACTGTAATCGTCTGGGGATAAGGATCATTGGGGACATTCCCATCTACGTAGCCCACAACAGCGCAGATGTCTGGACCCACCCTGAGCTATTCAACCTAGACGATAACGGTGAGCCAACGATGGTGGCTGGAGTACCGCCAGATTACTTTAGCGCGACAGGCCAGCTATGGGGCAACCCCATATACCGCTGGGACGTGATGGCTGACACCCGCCACGAGTGGTGGATTCGTAGATTTAGAATAACTCTTGAGCTAGCAGATATAGTCAGGCTTGATCACTTCCGAGGCTACGAAGGATACTGGGAGGTCCCTGCTGGGGAGACGACGGCAGTTAACGGTAGGTGGGTTAAAGGCCTGCGCACAGCCTTTTTCGACTCCCTGAAGGCAACCCTGGGAGAACTGCCCATCATAGCGGAGGACTTGGGCGTGATCACTCCAGAGGTAGTAGCCCTACGGGACCACTTCGGATTTCCCGGGATGCGTGTCCTTCAGTTCGCCTTCAGTAACGATCCTACGTCCAAAGACCATCAGCCCCATAATTACCTGAGGAATTGCATCGTCTACACGGGCACTCACGATAACAACACGACCGTGGGCTGGTTCGACGACCTTAGCGCCTTAGAAGCCGCCCAACCTGCAGAAAGTACATACTCAGAAAGGGCCACCGCTTTGAAGTATCTTGGCGCGGACG
>JAENIT010000153.1:0-3286 GCA_016844365.1 Dehalococcoidia bacterium | reverse complement strand
TGATACGCGTCGCCCTGGCCTCTGGGGCAGACATGGCTATTATACCTCTTCAGGACGTTTTGGGGCTGGGTAGTGAGGCCCGGATGAACCGGCCGGCCACATCAGTTGGGAACTGGGAGTGGAGGTTCACATCTGAGGCGCTGACCGACGAAGTGGCTGCCAGACTGGGAGAGATGACTCGGATATATGGGCGTGTGGCTGATTAGGATTCATTGCCTGAGCACGGGGTTGCATAAAACCGTGGCATCGGTTATCCTGTCGATTAGGAAGCAAGCACAGGAGGTTTAGCTTTTGGCCAACACCAAATCCGCAAAAAAAAGGGCCGTACAGAACGTGAAACGGAGGCTAAGGAACCGCTCTTTCAAGAGCGCCGTTAAGACCTACGTCTCCAAAGCCCTCACTAGCATCCAGACGGGCCAAATGGACGAAGCGCCGACCGCTATGTTACAGGCCCAGCGGGCTTTAGATAAAGCTGCCGAAAAAGGTCTCATCCACCCTAACAACGCCGCCCGCCGAAAGTCTCGACTGATGAAGAAACTCAATGTTGCCCTAGCAGTTCAGGCTCCTTAAACCGCACCTGCTCAAGAGCGCCTCGTATCCAATCCATCATTCCTACCCTCTACGCTCGGCAGGCTATTGAGGAAGTTAAGGACGTTCTCTGTTAGAGCGACGCGACCTCTGCTCCCGAAACATAACATGCAGGCCGATCCATGTCGACGCTATCACCAGGGCGCCACCGAACACAACAGTAAACAACAGTAGGAGCGCCGGTCCTAACATGAAAAGTAGTAAATCCATAGCTTTAGCCCACCCAACCGAATGACGTTATATCGTGCTTATAGTATATACTCTGAGAAGCATTAAAAGAAGCCCAATATACCGTCGGTTCCACTTCAATTTGTGCGAAGGTTTCAAGCAACCTTGGGGTTATCCTCCTTCAGCATAATCCTTAACTGAAGTCATGGTTGTCCCTCTGCATACTTCCACCGTCATCTATGGGGGTTATTTCTCCACAGCGGGATCAGGGGACGCTAATTGCCCCATACCAGAGCTCCGCTACAATACTCTCGCAGTCCTTCTTCCTCCTCCGCTTTTACGCGTAATAGCGTAGAGCCTCCTGAATCGATCGGCGTTGACAGTCGCAGTACCGTGGTCTACACTACATTTTGTGGTAGGCTGCGGCGCTATGGTAACGTATGGTGTGTCCAATCACATCGGGAGATGGCAACGATCCATACCAAGATGTTGGGATCACTGAAAATGCAACACATATTGTTCGATAATAAATGCACTCTTAGGAGGTAATATGCAGGAGCTAGAGCGGATAGACCCGGAGATAGCGGCGGCGATACGGGGTGAAGAGGGACGCCAGTGGAACAAACTGGAGCTTATAGCCTCAGAGAACTACACTAGCTCAGCGGTATTGGAGGCCCAGAGCTCCATCCTCACCAACAAGTACGCAGAGGGCTACCCCGGGCGTCGTTACTACGGCGGCTGCGAGTGGGTGGACGTGGTAGAGCGCCTGGCCATCGATAGGGCGGTGGACCTGTTCGGCGCTCAGCACGCCAACGTCCAGCCTTATAGCGGGTCCCAGGCCAACATGGCTGCCTACTCTGCTCTCCTGAATGCCGGGGATACCGTTCTAGGTATGCGCCTTGACCATGGAGGCCACCTTACCCACGGCAGCCCCGTCAACTTCTCCGGCAAGATCTATCGCTTTGTGGCCTATGGGGTAGATAAGGAGACAGAGCGCATAGATTTCGATCAGGTGAGGCGACTGGCCCAGGAGGAGCGGCCCAAGCTCATCCTCGCTGGGGCCAGCGCCTACCCCCGGAGCATCGAGTTCGACCGTTTCCGAGAGATAGCCGATGAGGTTGGGGCCTACTTCATGACGGATATGGCTCACATCGCCGGTATTGTCGCCGCCAAGCTCCACCCCGATCCTGTAGCCTACTGCCACGTGGTGACATCCACTACCCAGAAGACCCTACGAGGCCCTCGTGGTGGCTTCATCCTCTGCACCTCTGACTTGGCAGAGGCTGTCGATAAGGCAGTATTCCCTGAGAACCAGGGCGGTCCCCACATGCACACCATCGCCGCGAAGGCCGTGGCATTTCGCCTGGCCCTGCAGCCGGACTTTGTGGATTACCAGAGGCGGATACTGGAGAACGCCAGGGTCCTGGCTGAGGAGCTAGCTCACCTCGGCCTGCGCATCGTCTCCGGCGGCACCGATAACCACCTTCTGGTGGTCGACCTGACATCAACTGGAGTCACTGGTCGCGCTGCGGAGCGAGCCCTGGATGCGGTGGGCATCACCGTGAGCCGGAGCACCATCCCCTTCGATCCCCGCCCGCCCATGACTGCCAGCGGCATCCGTCTGGGCACGCCGGCCCTCACTACTCGAGGCTTTGGGCCCCAGGAGATGAAGACTATCGCCGGCTTCGTCGCCAAGGTTGTCCTCCATCGGGACGACGAAGCGGTGAAGCAAGAGGTGACCGCCCAGGTGTACGATCTATGCCGGGGTTTCCCCGTTCCGGGCATCGCGCAAGTGCCTGAGCCTGTGGGGTAGTGTACCGTCAGTAAGTTGTCCTAAATCATCGGGTGATGCTACAATTATTCTGCTGCATTTCACCTGGCTAGATCTGTTGTACCGTGGAGGCAACGAGAAGGATGATCACTGAAGTAGCATGTAAGCACGCCCTAAAAGAGTGGGCGGTTACTATAAAAGCCCTGGACGAAGGGAAGCAAGTTCTCCTCATGCGCAAGGGCGGGATAAGGGAGAAGCAATTTAAGGTGGAGCACGAGGAGTTCTTCCTCTATCCCACATACGAGCACCAACGCTCCGACCTTCTCAAGGACGAGTTCCATCGCGACCTGGTCGAGACTATGGGCTCCTGGGGTGGCCCGGATGAGAAGGAGATCAGTTTCACCCACTGGGTCCAGGTCACCAACGTCTACGAGATCATGGAGCCGAAGAAAATAGAGGCGCTGTCGTCCCACTACATCTGGACTCCAGACTACATCGAGAAAAGGCTCTACTGGCGGCCTAAGATGCCCCTGGAGGTCATGCTGGTGCGGGCCTACCGGCTGCCGACAGCCCACACCCTCGAGATATCGCCCTATTTCCTGGGCTGTAAGTCCTGGGTG
This sequence comes from Dehalococcoidia bacterium, assembly GCA_016844365.1. The sequence goes on along the minus strand of JAENIT010000153.1, from coordinate 139 downwards.
GACATGGATGAGCCGCTGCCCCTTGGTGAGCTTACGCCGGTCCTCTCCGATGATGAGTATCGGGAGATGGCAGAGCGTGTGGTCAGGGCAATTAGCTGAGAGACTCGACCCTCCCCAAGGTTCCTGTCCACTCTCCGAC
>JAENIT010000152.1 GCA_016844365.1 Dehalococcoidia bacterium | reverse complement strand
CCCGGATAAGTTGCCTCCAGGGTGTTTATACAGGCCTGGATTGTATCTCCGGCTATATCAACGCTGTCCTGCCCTTGAGCCAGGGGCCTGAGGGGTGTAGGAATTCTGACCTTGACCTCCATCCTTCCTCCGTAACCTTTGTCATTGTTGAAATTTTGTCCACGGATTTACCCCGTGACTATGTCGCCCTCTATGGGGTCCACTCGAACCCCTATCTCTTTAACCCAAGCAATGCCTCGATCAATATCCTCTTCGTTGCCATCCAGCTCCAGAGACACCCAACCCCTATCCTCGGTGACATCGGCGCGGCGGATGTTGGTTATCACCCGGAACCTGATTCCCAGATTGTATATAACGGGCTGAGTGATGAGGTCTTGGGGAAAAGTAAACATGACTCTGCGTTTAGCCACGGCTCTCCTCCTATTCAAAGCCTAGTTTGTTGGTCGTCCTTCTGAGCATCACCGCCCAGGAGTCTATTTGGATACTGGGCTCTTATCCCATCTCCCGGCCATGCTCTCCTCAAAGGAACGGAGGGAAGGCTTGATATGCACCACCTCGTCCAGGTGTCCCATAACCGCTTCTTGAGGCCGCAGCCGGTGATAAAAGCCACGGTCAGATCGTTGCGACCGATGACTCCTGAGGCCGCCAATCGTCGCAGGCCGGCAATCACCACTCCTCCGGCGGTCTCTGCGAAGATCCCCTCGGTCTGGGCCAACAGCTTCATCCCGTCCACTATCTCGTCGTCGTCCACGGCGCAGGCCGTACCCTCCGACTCCTCCATAGTCTTGAGGGCGTAGAACCCGTCAGCGGGGTTGCCGATGGCCAGGGACTTGGCGATGGTGTTGGGCTTAACGGGCCGGATGACGGTGCTGCCGTTCTCGTAGGCGGTGGCTATGGGGGAGCACCCCAGGGCCTGGATACCGGCCATGCGAGTCTCCACGCTGGAGATTAGCCCGACCTCCTTCAGCTCGTTGAGGCCCTTCCAGATTTTGGTGAAGAGAGAGCCAGAGGCCATCGGCACCACAGCCCACTTGGGAGTCGTCCAGCCCAACTGCTCCGCCACCTCGAAGCCCAGGGTTTTGCTCCCCTCGGCGTAGTAAGGGCGCACGTTGATGTTGACGAAGGCCCAGGGATAGTGGTCCGAGAGCTCGCTGCATAGGCGGTTGACGTCGTCATAGCTTCCCTCAACTGCGATGAGGGTGGGGCCGTAGACTCCCGCGCCCACCATCTTCCCCTGCTCCAGATCGGCGGGAACGAAGATGTACGCGTCCACGCCGGCCTTGGCGGCATGGGCCGCCACGCTGCCCGCGAGGTTACCGGTGGAGGCGCAAGCCATCGCCTTGAAGCCGAACTCCATGGCCACTGTGGCGGCTACAGAGACTACCCTGTCTTTAAAGGAATAGGTGGGGTTCACGCAGTCGTTCTTGACATATAGCTCGTTTAGGCCCAGCTCCTTGCCCAAGCGCTCCGCTTTGATAAAGGGAGTGTAGCCCGCGTTGATGTCCACAACCTCGCCGGCGCCCACGGGAAGGAGGTCACGATAGCGCCACATGCTATTGGGACCAGAGGAGATCTTTTTTCTAGAAATCGCTCGCTTTATGGCCTTGTAGTCGTAGGCGACTTCCAGAGGTCCGAAACAGAATTCGCAGAAGTGGATCGGTTTTAGTTCGTACTGCCGATGGCATTCACGGCAGCGAAGGGCTGTTGCGTATGACACCTTATCCTCCTTACTCAGATGTAAGACAGCAGGGGACTAAAGTTCGGGGCACATACGCACGATTCCCCCGGCGCTGACCAAGATTGCCTTTATGTGGCTGTTGACTAGACGGTAGCTCATCGATGTATGCAGATGTGAGTTCCACTTAAAATAAAACAAACGGCCTTACGACCGTTTCTACTATACCATAAGCAGCTAGGAGAGTTCCACAGGTGACATTCATATAGTATAACTGCTCTTGAATGCCACGGTTGGCAACATAGCTGCTTCACTATAAGGATGGGCAAAGGATAAAGTGAGGGGTTCCAGGTGTAAAGCTGTGAAATTTCCCTCTTATTCCACAAAAGATATTGAAACTGCGGGGCAAACCTGTTAGCATACTTGTGGACTGTCCAGTTCGGAGTCCGTGTACAGTCCAGACTCTTGTTATTTTTAATGAATGCCTCCGTTCTATAGGCGATGGTGGTTCTCCCTTTTCCTTATCTATGGAGGACACAAGACGGGATGAGCCGAGGATGATGGCAATAGCAACTCAACCGACTCACCATCCTGTGCTGCTTAAAGAGGCCATTGATGCCCTGTTGGTGCGAATGGGGAGTAGCTACCTCGACTGCACTGTTGGAGGAGGCGGCCATGCCGAGGCTACTCTGGAGCGGTGCACACCGGGGGGGCGACTCCTTGGCATAGAGTTGGACGTTGAAACCTTGGCAGCCACCGCACAACGCCTCTCTAGATATGGGGAGGCAGTCACTTTGGTACGCGGTAACTTCCGTCATCTCGCCAAGATTTGTGATGAGCACGGCGTAGCTAATGTGGATGGAATTCTCTTCGATCTTGGGCTCTCCTCTATGCACTTGGGAGCCGAGGGGAGGGGATTCAGCTTCCAATACGATGCTCCCCTGGACATGCGATTTGACGCCTCCCAGGAGTTGACGGCGGCGGGTATGGTCAACAACCTGTCGGAGGAAGAGCTTGCGAACATACTTTATAGCTATGGCGAGGAGCCTCGTGGCCGCCAGATCGCCCGAGCTATCGTCCGGGCCCGGCCGCTTAAGAGCACTTTGGAGCTGGCTAAGCTGGTGGCCGCGGCCTATGGTGGTTACCGGGGGAAGCTGCACCCAGCCACCAGGACATTCCAGGCGATACGAATTGCGGTAAACAAGGAGCTGGAGTCCCTGGAAGATGGACTGCGTCAAGCCGTTTCTCGTCTCGCCCCCGGAGGACGGCTGGTAGTGATAAGCTTTCATTCCCTTGAGGATAGAGTCGCTAAGGGGGTGCTTAGGGAGGAAAGTCGAGGATGTTTATGCTCGCCCCGGATTCCGGTCTGTATATGTGGCCACGTACCCAGTCTACGGCTGGTCACCCGCTCTCCGATTAGGCCCTCGCCGGAGGAGGTATCAATCAACCCCAGGAGTCGCAGCGCCAAGATGCGGGTCGCTGAGGCTCTGGGCCACAACGGAGACGATTCCTGATACCTGCGGGTATTGATTTGTGACATTTTGGAAAGTTAAGGTGAGAGACCGCCGTAGAAGGAGGAGCCATTGAAGACTTTGGTGGCCGGGCAACGTGGGTTCAGGTTAGCTTGGGGAGGTAGCGCTATTTTAGCGCCCGCCTTAGCCCTCATTCTCCCTCTAATGGCACTGCTTCTTCTAGTTGAGACCGGTACTGTAACAGCGATGGGCTACGAGGCGCAGCAGCTTGAGGCTCGGATGAAGGAGCAGACGAAGTCCAGCCAGGATGTGGAGACTCAGATAGGAGCTCTAGCATCCTTGGATCGAGTGGACAGAGAGGCAAAAGAGTCCCTGAAGATGGCTCTCCCCAAAGAGTCTATATACCTAAAGGTTGGGTATGCCTCTCCAGCCACTACCGCGCCTGGGAGGGATGCTAGCCAGAGATCAGGGCCTACGAACACACGACAAGGGTTGCAGCAATGAACACCACACCTGCCATAAGTCCCATAAGGCTTATAGTTTGGTCTCTCTTTCTATCGGGAGCGACGGTGGCCCTTATTCTCAGACTGGGTTACCTTCAAGTTATAAATTATCAGGAGTATAGGGAGCGGGCAGTAGAGGAGCACTCCAGTCGCCAGACTGTGATGGCTCCTCGAGGCTCTATCAAAGATCGCAACGGCCATCCCCTGGCACTGACGGTC
>JAENIT010000151.1 GCA_016844365.1 Dehalococcoidia bacterium | reverse complement strand
GAGGGCGAGGGCGGCTCCGGCCCCACCCTTATCCGGGCAGTGAAAACCAAGCTCTTTACTCTCCCCGAGGAGACGGTAATATACCCCGGCCACGGGCCGCCCTCCACCATCGGCGACGAGAAGGCGTACAACCCATTCTTCCAGCCCGGCGCTGAACAATATCTGGGGTTCAGCGTTTAGGCCAAGCCCCACGGTCTTCCGAAAGTCTTATTGCCTTCTCCCCCATTAAGAGACGTAGCTTAAATCCTATGGTGAATGCGCGCCATATTCTGGTCTTGTTCACCATAAGTATTTGTAGTATAGTAGCCGTGAGGCGATGAAAAGCTGCGGCAGGCGAAGAAGCTCCTTCATGCCTGATTAGAGTACAAGGCTATCGTCCGCTGTTTCTATGATGGGGTCATCAGTGGGGTAACATCGCGCTGATCGATAAGATCTGCGCCCTCGGCTTCATTGACCACAATCCCAGTTCCGGACAGTCGCCTGGCCTCGAGGGTGTGAACTAGGCCTTCGCCGCTTTCTTAACAGTTTTCCCCGACCTCCGTGTTACCGCCGATGGCATGATTGCTGCCTAAACAGCATCGGCGGCGTCATTGAGTACGAGGCAGACGAAAACGACATACTAGCACTCAGATCTGGGAGTGGAAGTAGCTCGACTATCAGGATCGCTCAAAAAAGTGCGCAATACGTGAGTTCATAAACAGATGGGAGGTACTATCATGTATGGAACCGTTGCTCGAATGCGACCCAAGGCGGGGCAGGAGCAAGCCCTGGTCAACATCATGAAGGAGTTTGAGCGTGACCGCAAGCCCAAGGTGAAGGGGTTTGTGGCCAGCTACGTATACAAGTCCGAGAAAAGCCCTGGGGACCTGATTATGGCCGTGGTCTTCCAGGACCATGACAGCTACCACGCCAACGCCGATGACCCCGAGCAAGACCGCTGGTACCGACGCTTCCGAGAGCTCCTGGAGGCGGACCCCGTCTGGGAGGACGGCGAGATAATCTCGGCTAGCTAGAACAGTCCTCCGTACCTGCCACTAATCGTCAAAGGCACTAACCTGGGATCGTCCATTGATACTGTAGGTCGAAAGGAGGAGATACTCACATGCTGTTTCAGATTACGCACACTCATACCAATGAAACCTGTCCGGCACAGTCTCCTGAGCAAGCCAAGCGATTCGGTGAATGGTGGCAAGCCATAAAGACCAACCCGGACGTTAAAGTTCTAGCCGGGTATGTGTCGCCCATGGACCATACATTTCATATCACTGTTGAATCCGATGACTACCCCACTTTATCGCGGGCCCTTGGTCCCCTGAACACCATCGGTATGGGGCACACCAGTCCCGTACTCACATTAGACCAAGCACTCCCCATGGCTGAAACAGGGGCGTTTCGCATGACATAGTGGAGATTGGTGGCCAAGGACTATAGGCTTATTCCACTCGCCGTTTGTGACACTCCCTAGGGCTTTGACATGCTATAATGCTGTAGTAAATAGTGTTCCAGCACGTAACAGCCTTGTGGGCAGAGGTATACAAGGGTGGAAGACACTTCCGCAAGCAGGGACCTGGTGGCCATAGCTTCATTTCTGGCCCAGACCCGTCTGTTTAGCAACATACCATTGAGCGAACTGATGATCCTGGCAGCCAGCGCGGGCGTTTACATCTGCCCTGCGGGCGAAGTTATCTTCCGCCAGGGAGACCCCGGCGGCGTTATGTATCTCATCAAGTCCGGGACGGTGCGCATTGTGCTTCCTATAAGGGATGAGGTGGAGAGCACTCTTTTAGTGTTGAACCCCGGCGATCTCTTTGGCGAGCTCTCCCTGTTCGACGGTGGGGACAGGACTGCCACTGCCGTGGCCCAGGAGCCAGTCGAGTCAATCACTATAACCCGTGAGGACATGTTCGCGTTCCTGCGCCGACGGCCGGACGCTGCCATCAGAATCCTTGGAGTTATGGCTGCTCGGTTACGGCGTACTGATGAAATCTTGGGGGATGCTCTATTTCGGAACGCACGGTAACACCTCTCCCATTAACACCGCAAGTATATAATCCTTGAATAGCTTTACCTTGTAACTGTTCAGGGTTGGGGAGCAACGAGGAGCTGGCGGCAAGCGAGGAATGGGTTAAGGCCTTGAGCCCGCTAGGTGCCAAACAGCGTGGAGAGTGCCATCAGCGTTATTATCCGCAGGCACCTGTGGGTGCGACACGAACACGAACAGCTCGCTTAGGCCACAGTGCGGCCCGCTCGCACAACACCCACTGCGCTCTGGTCCCCGCAGAAGGGCGCGCACACCGCCAACAGGGAGCGCTCGAATCGCCTCCGGTCCCGCAACCGCTGTCGGGGGTCATTATGGCCATAGGCTTTGGTCCGGGTGTAGATTCGCTACACCTGGACTGCCCAACGCCACCCCGCAAGGCGGGGTCCTGGGGATGCATCTGCTTGAGGTCATGGATGTCCCCCAGCAGGTGCGCCCAACAGCGCTGATGTTCCCCCGGGTAGTGGTGGTAGGCGGCGTATAAATCGCTCACCAGGACCCCACCCACCATCCCCTTGTCCCATCGACCATGGACGAAGTAACGCTCGGTGGGAGTACTGTCCGCCTTGTCCGCCTTACGGACTCCGTACGCGGAGAAGGTCCAGGCATAGCCGTTATGCCCGTCCTCCCGCCAGCCAGTCTCTTTGGCATGCACCACCGGACTGGCCTGCTGCGCTGCAAGAATGGCTTACTGCTCGACGATGAGCGTCAGCAACTCCTTCCGCAACACACTCGTAAGATCCTACAGCAGCTCCATGCTAATCTCAACGAATCGCCGCCTCCGATGCTACTTCCCATCCCGCAAACTCACCACCCCAATTCTGAACTCTTACGATCGGCGCTTAGGTATTGCTAACCGTAAAACCCTACACTATACTGATTTTGAGCTTATTATCAGCCGAGGTGGCGGAATTGGCAGACGCGGCAGACTTAAAATCTGTTGGGCTAACTACCCGTGCGGGTTCGACCCCCGCCCTCGGCACCAATAAATCTAGGGATAATTACCAAAGCGAGGAAGGTCTTATATTCCTCTAGGAGGGTTCCTCTACGCCCGTCTAGGCAAAATCCCAGCGCCTGGGACATGGCAACGTCAATATCACTTTGAACGTCTACAGCCACGTCCTGCCCGATCTACAGAGGGAGGCAGCCGACACCCTGGAGCGAGTTCTGAGGCGACAGGCCAGTTCTTAGAAGCGCACGTGGAGCGGGAATTTACAGCGAATGTCGGCAGAATGTCGGCAAAGGGCTGGACAGGAGAC
>JAENIT010000150.1 GCA_016844365.1 Dehalococcoidia bacterium | reverse complement strand
CACGCCGGCAATTGGCCCGACGAGCAGGAAGGGTACTGCTCTTACAGCGTTGAGCGCCCCCAGCAGTAATTTGGAGTCAGTCATCTCGTAGATCATCCAGCTCAGGGCGATCTGCTCCATCCACATCCCCGCGGCGGAGAAGACAATGCTGAACCACAGCAGACGATAATCACGGTACTTGAGGGACTCAAAGGTCTTGAAGTTGAAGCGCGAAGAGGCTCCATGAGCTGCTGCATGGGGGCCAGCGCTGGGAGCATCCTCTACGGATATCCCTACTCTTTCTTCGGCGGTTGCTGTCGAGGAGCCTCCGTTTGGCGTTACCACGCCAGGCAGAACCGGATCGGCGGCAACGGTAGACCCATTCGATTGAGCTTGGTCCTTCCCTGGAAGGACGGGAAGTGCAGCGCCCTTGGAGTAGAGTGCTACCATCTCCGGAACTTCCACAGCCCCATTTGACCCATTGCCATTTGAACTCTTACCGTTCCTAGGCCACTTGTTGGCAATGATTCTAGCCCCGAAGGCCGCGCCCAAGGCCATTCCGCCCAGCAGCAGATATCGCTTTTTCCATCGGGCACCCTCAGGGCTTCTGATATCGTTATCCATTAACTCTCCACGAATTTGCAGTACCTGTGGTCCCCAGACTTTGGAACCGTACTACTAATTTGATATTGGATGATAGCTATAGCGTGCAGCTAGCGAGGAGTTGTGTTGGCTGCCGTGACCTCGGCGCTCTCCTCCAGCTCCTGGAGCCGGGAGTGGTACCGTTCCAGCTTTTGTTGCCAGTAAGACTTTATCTCGTCTAGTTGCTCTCTCTTCTTATAAACGAGAGAAATCTGGGCTTCCGCTATTCTGATGACCCTGTGTAATGCATCCTCCTGCTTACTCAAGGTGTTTAGAGCCTTGAACTGGGCTTTGAACTCACTGATGGAGTCCTCAGCCTCTAGCACTTCCCTGATGTCATCCAAGGTGAAGCCCAAGACCTGCTTTAGCTGGACTATATGCTCTATGCGCTGCACGTCCTCTTCGGAGTAGATACGAAAGCCGCCATCCATACGGGTAGGAGGTTTCAGCAGGCCCTTCTCCTCGTAGAAGCGCAGTGTTCTCTGAGTCAAGCCGGTGCGCCCTGCTACCTCGCCTATCTGCATATCCGTAACTCCCCCTCGCTGCCCTTATTCAATAAGAAAACCTAAATTATTGTATATCCCCCTAACGTTAATGTCAACACCTTTATATAGTAAAGATTAAATCTAAAAATAACAGTAGCGCAGAACGGTTTTGACAGGTATAATACAGTCATGTCGTTGGACCGTGAGGCTTTGCTGCACGACGCTGCCTCCGCCTACTTGCGGAACTCGAGACTATTGGACTCGGTTCGTATGCAAGCGTGGGAGCGGATGGGCATCACTCTTCCGCAACTGCGTATCCTGTTTCGGGTTCGCAACAACCCTATGATGGATGCTCGGCGGTTAGCGGAATCTCTTAGTATCAGCCCCTCCGCGGTGAGCCAGCAGGTGGACAGGCTAGTGACCAAGGGCCTGCTCAATAGATGGGATAATCCCGCGGATCGTCGCTACGTCTGTTTGGAGATTACAGAAGAGGGCGAGCAGGCCACTGGCGAGATTTCACGAGCATCTCGAGACCTTATTGAGTCCATTTTGGTCATCTTCACGGATAAACAGCTGGCAAATTTTCGCAAAATGCTGTTCAGTATCCTTGAGGAATTTGAACGCTTAGAGCCCATAGTCAACGGTGATGGGCGGTAAGATGTCGATATAGATCTTAGCTACTTAAGGCGTTAATATCTTGGTCAGCTTCCTTTATACCAACCCCATCAGTATCTGAATCCACAGATACTTTTCTTACGGAGTCCGGAGTTGCAAACCCGATCCACGACAACTGTAGTACCTCCCCCTAGAAGCCATTTCCTGCTCTTCACCGCCCTTCGCCACAGAAACTATAGGCTATACTGGATTGGGATGCTGGTGGCCATAACGGGCTGGCAGATCCAGATGATGGCTCAGTACTGGTTGGTTTGGAAACTAACCAACTCTCCTCTATACCTGGGTCTGGCAGGGTTAAGTCAGGCGCTGTCTACTATAATGCTCACCCTTTTCGGAGGTGTTATAGCCGATAGGGTGGACCGACGCAAGCTACTGATGTTAACCCAGGGTGCAACAGGGCTTCTCCTCTTCGTTTTGGCAACCCTAGACCAGACCGGCTTTATAAAAGTTTGGCACATCTTGGTCATAGCCTTTCTTATCGGAGCGGTTTGGGCCTTTGACCAGCCAGCCCGTATGGCCCTCATCCCCCACCTGGTTCCTAGAGAAGACTTGATGAACGCCGTGGCTACGGGATCCATTATATGGCAAGGTAGTCGCATAGTTGGGCCCTCCATCGCCGGTGTCCTGATAGCCGTCGCTGGCACCGCGTTATGTTTTTATATAACGGCTTTCGCATTCCTAGCCACTATCCTGGCACTGGTTCTTATCAAGGTGCCAGATGTCGTATCTGCCGCCAGTGAGCGGAATATGGCGCACAACCTGGTCGAGGGCTTGGGATTTATTGCCAGTAGCCCTGTGTTTTTCACACTAATAGGTATGACCTTCTTTAACAGTGTTTTTGGCATGTCTTACGTGATCCTAATGCCAGTTTTTGCAGAGCGAGTGCTAGGGGTACATTCCGAAGGATACGGATTCCTCATGGGTATCTCCGGAGTGGGGGCAGTCCTTGGAACTACTTTGGTAGCGGCGCTGGGTAACTTCAAGCACAAGGGGTGGCTCCTGCTTTCCGGTGGGGCCATGTTTGGGATCACCTTGTTGCTTTTCTCTCTCTCTCGGTGGTACTATTTCTCTCTAGGCCTACTTTTTCTATCTGGCGGGGTGAACCAGCTTTACATGACATCGGTGAACACCCTGCTACAATTCCTGGTGCCGGACCAGCTCAGGGGAAGAGTTATGGGTGTGTACAGCCTGACTTGGAGCTTGCTACCCTTGGGCGGTATGCTTAGTGGCGGTATTGCAACATTAACTAGCGCTCCCTTTGCCGTTGGCTTAGGGGGTATTATGGTAGCCGGAATCGCCCTTTCCGTCATGGCCTTTCTACCCAGAGTTCGCTCCTTGTAGCAATTATTCAGCGCCCTGGGCGTGGATTTATGCAGCCCTCTATTAGAGTCAAGCTCAATAGGACTCCCCTTTACCACGCCCATCTGACGGCTGGAGCCCAGATGGTGGAGTTTGCTGGCTGGGCTATGCCCATCCAGTACACCGGCATTCTGGACGAGCATAAGGCCGTTCGTTCAGGGTGCGGCTTG
>JAENIT010000012.1 GCA_016844365.1 Dehalococcoidia bacterium | reverse complement strand
GGGTTGGGTCACAACCATGACCCCAGCCTCCTTGATACGCTGGGCCAACCATGGTGGGCAGACCGAGCAGTGCTCGATTCGATGGCGCTGGTTTCTGCGAGGCCCCGAATCCCGGGCGTATCGAAGGGCCTGGATCGCGGCCTCCACCGTCTCCTCCTCCACCGCGTGGAGGGCCACCTGGAACCCGGCCGAGTGCGCCTTCGCCACCTGCTCTTTCAGATCGTCCAAAGGCGGATAAAGGTTGCCCCGAGTCCGGTCTATGACCACCTTCATCGCCCCCACTCTCAAGCCATCTCTCTCTTTGCCGTAGCTCAGACCATCGTCTAGAAAACTCTCCAGGGCCTCCGGCGCGATCATCATGGTGACCCTGGGGGTGAAGAGCATATCCTTGCGCAAGCCGCTCATGACCGACCAGTCCTCCAAGGTGTTGTGGGGAGAGGCATCCTGCACCGATGTAACCCCCCAGGAGATCAGGTTTCGACTGGCCAACTCCACACCTTGGCGCAGCTCCCCTTGGGATAGGGGAGGCACAGAGCAGCCCACGAAATCCTCCATCTCGTAGAGAAGCCCCGTAGGCTCGCCGCTGGGGAGAGCTCTGTCTATGAGTCCCCCCGGTGGATCGGACGTCTCTATAGAGATGCCCGCCAGCTCCATCGCTCGGCTGTTGAGGACGCAGGCGTGCCCCGATCTGTGCATCAGTCGCACGGGATGGTGAGGAGTCGCGGCGTCCAGGTCCCAGCGGCTGGGGTGTCGCCCCTCGGCCAGATAGAACTCGTTGTAACCCCAGGCCCTTATCCAGGTGTCTGGCGGCGACTCCTGAGCTCGGCGGCGCAGCGCCTCCTGGATCTCAGCGATGCTGGACACAGCGCCAGGACTGCAATCCACGCCCACGAGGTTGCTGGCGTAAGCTAGAAGATGGCAGTGGGCGTCGTGGAATCCGGGTATCAGAGCGAGACCGCCGCAGTCGATGACTCTCTCACCAGCTAACTCCGCTGTCGCCGATGCTCCCACCGCCACGATAACGCCGTCCTTAATTGCCACGGAGTCAGAGCGCGGACTTCGGATGTCCATAGTTAAGACATTTGCGTTCACTAAGAGAAGGTCGGCCCGCTGCATTTTGGCTCCTGTGATTTCTTTGCTACCAGTAGATTGGCTATGCTACTATAGGCCAGCACCGCTTGAGACTGCAAGGCTTGGTGCATCCTTCCTTCAGGAAGGATTCCAGTTTCCATATGAGGCCGGACTACTCCCCCCACAAACTACTATGGAGCTTAAGCAATACTGGTCTATCCTTAGCAGACGGCTGTGGATTGTAGCCTCGGTTACACTGGCCACCGCTGTTACGAGTTTGCTTTTCGATCCGATCCCGCCCGCATCATACTCCGTTACGATGCGGGTTCTGGTAGATGTGCTGACTCCATCCCTGGCAGAAGGGCCGCTAAAGGCAGACCTATACAGTAAACTGAACAGCACCGAACGCCTGAGTGAAGATCTGGCTCAGGTCGTGAAGAGCCAGGCTTTTCGACAGGAAGTGATGGACAACCTTCAAGACTCCTCTTTGGATGGCGTGTCTATCGGGAGCTCACCGGGAGCCAACAGGCTGGGCGGGCGTATAGTCGAGATTATGGTGGTGGGACGAAGCCCTCTGCATACCGAAAGAGTCAGTCAGGCCGTGGCCGAGGTCATCCAGAGCTCGGGGAATAGCTACTTCGCAGAGGTCCGCCGGGGTGAAGCGACAACGCGTCTTATAGATCCTCCCATTAAAGCGAGAGCCGATAGTAGGCTCCGGAGCTACCTTAACACGGCCTTACGCATATCTCTGGGGCTGGTCAGCGGAATGGCTCTGCTGTTCCTCATTCACTACCTGGACAGCACTATCTACGAGGCCTGGGAGGTGGAGCAGCTTCTTCATCTACCCGTTTTAGGTGAGCTTCCTAGACACAGTTAGGCTCCAGCCATCACAATGTTGAAATACTCGCCTTGTTTCCGTAAACTACCCCTAACGGGAATGTCGGAGATAATAGCCCTGTTAGGGTAAGTGCAGCGATAACCAGAGGGTATAAACCAGTACAGAACTTAGATGACGCCGTAACCGCTAGCACTATCGCGCAATAAGGTGAGGAGGTCGAAAAATGTTCTTGTCGCAATTTCAAGCCGTTGGGTATGACCTGGTTGTCAGGGGGCTGACCTCCTACAGTGGAAACATGAGCATAAGAGTAGGGGACCATCTCATAATAACTCGCCGCGGCTGTATGCTCTCTCGTCTGACGGACATGGACCTAATAGAGACAGGCATCGACCGTAACGACCGGGCTACTCCCTCCGCCTCTCCAGAGATCGCCTTCCACAGGGCCATTTACCGGGCCACACAGGCTCAGGCTATAGTTCACGCCCATCCTCCTACCGCAGTAGCCCTCTCTTTTATCGAAGACACCATAGTGCCCATCGATACCGAAGGCAAGCTCTCTCTGGGCAGAGTCCCGGTTATAGGCAAGGATGGTAACCCGGACCTCAAAGCGCTAGTTGAGGAGGCTTCGGAGTCTTTCTGCGGGCATAATTCGGTGATAGTTAGGGGGCACGGTAGTTTCGCGGCAGGCCAGCTGCTGGAGGAGGCTTATCAGTGGACCACAACTCTGGAGGAGAGCTGCCGCGTCCTGTGGATGCTTAAGATGCTCACCCTCGGGGAAAAAGAAAAGGTAGCGAATTTATTCCTCTCCCAAGGAGTATAGTAACCTTATCGCCCGATTAGTAATTCGATAAAATCGACAACACCTCGCAGGAGCCCTCGCAAAGGCATAAGGTGTACTCTTCTACCCGAAATACATAACTAACCCACGCGTAAAACCCGCTCTCCCATTTCAGGATGAGCGGGTTTTTAACTAGCCCTGCTAGAGGCCAAAGCCAATAGTATGCTTGTTTGTAAGTTAGTCTGAAGAGGGCAATGGCTTAGGCGTCTGGATAGTCATAGCCTTGCTATCACACTCTACGCCACCCTCTCCAGCCTTGGTGCAGAGCACCTCAGTGCCACAAACCTCACAAACATACCTTTTACCCAGTTGATTAGCCACCTTTCGGCTACCTCCTCAGTTTTGCACAGATAGTTCTTGACTGTAGGGCTGAAGTCTAGGTTTTTAGAGGCATGGGCTGACCGCAACAGGTCATAGTCCCGCCCCCAGCCTTGGTAACTATCAGCTCAGCCTTACATACCGGGCATATATACCGTTTACCTACCTGGTTCGCCACCTATTGGTCCCTCCCGTGAATGTGATTACACTTGTTAGGGCTTTCGGCGCTAGTATATAGCACATATCCCAACTCAGTCAAGGCAACGCCTAGTGCCGTTCACTACCTTAGCAAGAATCTATTTCAACGTCTTTATATACGCAATTAGGTTGTCAATCTCGACTGCTGACAATGCCAGGTTTGGCATCGCGGTGCCAGGCTTGACTGCCGGAGGATTGGTGAGCCACTTCTTTAGGTTCTCATCGTTGAAAGCAAGATTAACGCCCGGCACAAAGGTGGCTTTACCAGCAATTTTGGTTAGCTCAGGCCCGATGGTGCCAGCAGCGCCAGGGACTCCCTGTATTGTATGACACGCTATACACCCTTTGGCCGTGACAAGCTCTTTCCCCTTTGCTGCGTCTCCAGCGCTAGGAGCCGCTGCTGCCGGGGTAGTAGCGGGGGCCGCTGTGGTGGCGGCTGGTCGTGCTGCTGTAGGAGCACTAGCGGCCGGGGTGGTGGCGGGGGCTGCTGTGGTGGCGGCAGGTCGCGCCGCTGTAGGAGCACTAGCGGCCGGGGTGGTGGCGGCAGGTCGCGCTGCTGTAGTAGCAACTACAGTTGGAGCCTTGGGAGCCGGGGACCCTCCTACGCATCCAGAAACCATGAGACTGCCCACCAATGCTGAGATGATCGCGATGTTTTTCACTGTACTGTTTCTCTCCTTTTTCGATGTTTTCTCTGTTTCATGCCCTGATCCCCAATCCAAACAGTTAATGATGGAAATCACAAGGCTGGGTTATTGTATCACTGGCCTAAACCACTGTCAATAGCCTCTCCACCCTTTTTTACAGGAAAAAGTACATCTTTGGTAAGTCTTTCCATGTATGGATACGTCACCCAGGTGGCTCCTATGCCGAACATAAATCCTGTAATTAGACGCAACTCCCAGGCGCTCTCCCGCCAGCCGAAGAGCTGTGTGAAGCCGTCCACAGCCATCGGAGCGGCGAAGAGGATGAACAGCCACCAGGGCAGGGGGCGCAATCGATGGCGCACCGTTAGAAACAGCAATCCCGCCACCAGAAATGCCGTATATATGGCGATGTCTCTCTGGCAGACAGCGAACTGCTGGCCGAAAATGAAAAAGGAGCGTTGAGGCAGTTGGTGGCAAAAGGGGTCATACAGTGTGTAGAGGAGATTCGCGGGCCAGAGCCAACCCACCGCCGCGAACAGGGGGGCCAGCACAACGCCCAACACCATGGCTAAGTTGAGGCTGTTCATCATAAACAGCCAGTGGCGGGCAGTGAAATCCGTTGCCTTCCTGGCCCCACGGATCAGGGCGCGGTCAAAGGCTTGCCTCTGGGGCGATATGCCCTGGATTTGGTATATATGCTCCTTGGTCGGTATCCCGTCTTCCAAATCGGCCCACCCCATTTGCTGGGTCACCTATTATGCGATATGCCCACTTACTCACCCTCTGTGATCTGCCTAAGTTTCCTGGCTATCACAGACTTGTTCATCTCCCCCACCTGCATGGCCTTAACTATGCCATCGCCATCGATGAAAAGACTGGTGGGCAGTCCTATAACTCCGTAGGCATCGGCCACCTGACCTTTAGAGTCCAAAAGGACTGGAAAGGTCAGCCCCAGGTTACGGGCAAAACTGGATGCTCTTTCCGGGTCTTCCTTGAAGTTTACAGCCAGTATTGTGAAGCCATCGCCCGCCTTTTCCTTGTAGATCGCCTCCATCTCCGGCATCTCGACCCGGCAGGGGCCGCACCAAGTGGCCCAGAAGTTCACCAGCACCGTCTGGCCCCGAAAGTCCTTCAGGGCAACTGCCTCGCCCGCCAAGTTCTGAAGGGTGAACTCAGGGGCCGGCTCCCCCACTCGAGCCTTGATCCCGCTGCTAACTGGGGCTACCCCTGATGTGGCTGCCGCTGATGAGCTTTGGCCTTTGTCCTGGACCATCTGAAGGGCCAAAAACGCCAAAGCCACCACCACTAAGGGGACAAACCCTCTAGCCCATCTGCTGGTTTTTAGGTAAGTAAATATCCCATCTGCTGGCTTTGTAACAGGCACCTCTGCCGCTGTTGGTGACAGAGTATCAGGAACTCCGATCTCCTCCCTTTTCTCTATCATTCTCTGGCCTCCTTACCGAGCCTAGGAACTGTTTCTAAAGAGGGGGGACGCCAGGGGGCGACTCCTCGCCTTCCTTAGCAATGGGCGGCTCGTTGACGTACCGAATAACCTCATCGCCCCAGGCCACATCCACCAAGTATACTGCTTCCTCATTCTGGTTCTTTATGTAGTAAGAGCGACCGTCTGGAGTCATGTGCCCCATCAGGAGTACGTAAACAGTGCCGTCTTTCACCCTTACAGTAGTTACGGTCTCCGGGTTATCCAGTCCGTATCCGGAGAGGTCATCCACCCGCTCCTTAAAGAGGGTGCGCTTCGTGCCGGGTCCCGTTAACAGCAGCCGTATACCGTTCATCCTACCCTGGTCTGGCTCTCCCAGGCTGCTGTCCTGGAAACGCCACTTTTCCGCAGTCTCGTCCCAATCCATGACCAGTCGTTTGTCTTTGTGCCTCACATCTATATGGTAGACGTCCCCTAGCTCTACGTCGTAGGTGAACGTGGTAGCTTTCTCTGGCGGCGGCGGCGGCTTGCCATAAAAGTACGCGTAAACACCCACCGCGGCCAGGATCACAAGGAGGACTGCTGTGAGCTTGAAACTCACCTTAGAATCACCTTCTCCGCCACCAGGATACAGCGCCGGCCATGATGACCACCCCGGGCAAGAACAGGATGCTGGAGTAAAGTATCCAGTTCCAGGCGCGCTGAGTAACTACAATTCGGCGAAACTCCGGCGGCTTGGGGCGGATCGATATGAGCTCCTCCTGGGCCGCCAGCCAGTTGACGGTGTTGAGAAAAAGATCGCTATTACCCAGAGAGTAGAAAAATTCGTTGCTGGCGAAGTCAGAGTCGGCAAAGACCACAAAGCGAGAGACCTCCGCGCCAGAGGCGCTCTGGGGACGACCGCCTATAGGCGCCTTTGCCTCTACCGTAACGGCCAAGGGTAGAGGACCTCGCGTGTCCGTCCCCTCGTTATAGGCCACCTGCTGACTGTCGGTCTCCAACCAGCTCAGGAAGCTGGTCACGATCATTGGAACTATGGAGATGTTCTCCCGGTCGTCCTCAGGGATATCCAAGGATAACCCCGCTGCGCCAGGGAAGAAGGTGGTGGCCAGGTCTTTAGTTATCTGAGTTAGGTAATACTGATCGCGCTGGGCGGCAGGGGTAGCCACATCGGGATTGGCAAAAGAACGCTGATCGATTATCCGTCCATCCTCCAGCTTCAAGCCCCACTTGGCCAATAGGTTTCTCCACGAGGCTGGAGGATTTGGATCAACCATAAAGAGGACTCTGCCGCCCCTTAAAATGTAGTTCTCCAGGGGGGCCATCTCCCTTTCCACCAGGTCCTTCTGAGGGCCAGCCACTATCAGGACCGCAGCATCATCAGGAATTCTAGACGCTACTGAGATGTCCACTATGCCCACATTATAGTTATCAGCCCTCAGGCCCTGGTCAGCTTGACTGTAGCCGTTGCCTTCGGAGCCTTCAGGATCATGCTCGCCGTGTCCCGACAGAAAGTAGATCTTCTTTTGCTCTTTACCTGTTATGCTAAGAATAGCCCCGGTGAAGTCCTGCTCCCCGATGCCCAAGACCTGCCGCCGTCGCCCATCATAATCAAAGACCAAGGCCCCGTAGTCCCTGATTTCGTACTCCCTGGCCACGGCGGGTTTGGCCTCCGGGTCTATAAATTCATAGGAGATCTTACCTCCCGAGTAATAGGCGTACTCTTTCAGAAGGTTTTCCGCACCCTGCTGAGAGGCTTGACCCGGTGGGTCTGGAGTGAAGAACCCGGTTACTTTTATCGGCTTGTCCAGGCTCTTAAGGATGTTTACAGTTTGTCTGGCCAGCGTGAACTGGCGTGAAGCAGTGACGTCAAACCGCTTGGGGTTGTTGGCAGCTACAAAGTTTACCGCCACCCCTATACCCACAAAAGCTATCACCATAACGGTAACGTTTGTTCCATATCGGGCCTGGCGCGCCATAAGGGCCGCCTTCACCTGCTCAAAAGCGCCCAGGAAAAAGATTGTAAGGAGTATCAGGCCGACGCCGAGGAGGGTTCGGTTGGCGTCTTGGAGCTCGGGGAGCAGAAGGTACAATAACGCAGACAGGACTATGGCCGCCAATCCCAGCGTGCCCGTGATTAAGCTAAAAGGCCCCAGTATCGATTGTAAGCCCCTCATACTATCGCCATCTCCTCGCCTCAAGGGATCTTACGGTCAGGAACAGGGCCCCCGCTGTAAAGGATATGTAGTAAATTACGTCCCTGGTGTCTACGACGCCCCTAACCATGTCTGTGAAATGGTTGAATATGCCCAGGTAAGTGAACACAGCCCTCACCGGCGTGGCCCAGGAAGCGCTACCAAGAAAGCTCCCAGCCCCGCCGATTACAGATAAAAGGATGAGCGCTCCGAAGCTCACGGTAAAGGCCACAACCTGATTACTGGTGAAGGATGAGGCCAGGAGACCAACGGAGAGGAGCGCGCTAGATAGAAGAAGTAGCCCCAAGTATCCTGAAAAAACAGGGCCCATGTCCGGGTCTCCGATCCAGACCAGAAGGAGGACGTAGTAAAGGGTCAGGAAGATCATTCCCATCACCATCACCAGGCTAGCCAGGAACTTGCCCAGCACTACCTCGTAGTCCCTTATGGGGGCTGTCAACAACAGCTCGATAGTGCCCATCTTCTGCTCCTCCGCCAGCAATCGCATAGTGAGAGCGGGGCATAGAAGAAGTAAGAAAAAGCTGGCTGGGGCAAAAAACCCCCTCATGTTGGCCACCTGGACATCGACAAGGTTTTGGGCAAAGAGGAATCCGGAAATCAGCAGGAAACTGGCGGCCACTATGTAGGACATGGGAGTGGCAAAGAAGCTTCTGATCTCCCTGAGAGCGATGGCTATGGTGTTATGCACTCTTTGTATCCTCCAACTCCTCATGGGTAGTGAGCTGGAGAAAGATCTCCTCCAGGCTCAACCCCACGGCCTGAAGCTCCAAGAGGCCCCAGTTCCGGCGGGTCACTACCCTTGCTATCTCCTCTCGGAGGTCACGGCCTGGGCGGCACTCAACGGTATAACGGAATGTCCCCTCCGCGCCAGCAGGCTCCCATTCCACTTTTTCCACTCCAGCAATTCCATCCAGGGCTGGCTTAACCTCCCGTGCCGGTCCCCTCACCGTCACCCGCGCGGTATCCGTGCCCCCCAACCGGGCCGCAAGGTTCTCTGGTCGGTCCATGGCCACCAGCCGCCCATCGTTGATGATTATCACCCTCTGGCAGACCGCACTGACCTCAGGCAGAATGTGGGTGCTCAGGATGATGGTGTGGTCCTTCCCCAGTCCCTTTATGAGCTGCCTGGTCTCCACCACCTGAATTGGGTCTATACCTATGGTGGGCTCGTCGAGGATCAGGACACCGGGCTCATGGAGAACGGCCTGAGCCACCCCTACCCGCTGACGATAGCCCTTGGATAGCTTACTGATGTGGGAGTCGGCGTACTCTTCCAGCCTCATCCGCTGGATAACCTCGTCTACCCGTCGCCGCCGCCATTTGCTGTCCATGCCACGAACGCTGCCAAAAAAGTCGAGGTACGCCCTTACAGTCATCTCGGTGTAGAGGGGCACCGTCTCAGGGAGGTAGCCGATATTACGGCGGGCTTCCACAGAGTTACGGAAGATGTCGTAGCCAGCGATGCGAGCAGTGCCGCTGCTGGGGGGCATAAAGCCGGTGAGGATGCGCATGGTGGTGGTCTTTCCCGCTCCGTTAGGGCCGAGGAAGCCGAGTATCTCCCCTTTCTCAACCCGAAAGTTCACATCCTCTATCGCCACGAAATCGCCGTAGTATTTGGTTAGATGTTCAACCTCAATCACCGGACCATCCCCCTAATATTAAGAAGCCCATTTTAGAGCAGTAACTGGCGCCCATTAGAACATTATACCACAGGCCCACGCGGTTCAACGCTAAGTTATGAGGGGTAACTTTTCGGAAATGCGGAGGCGGATTATCACAAAATAGGAGTGGGCGCGTTCTTGCCCATAGAACGCTTGGGAAAAGAGTGCGGATCTCCGCGCTCGCCGGTCGCGAGCACCTGATTGCCCCCGTCGCGGAGCAGCAGGCCGTTACCCAGGAATT
>JAENIT010000149.1 GCA_016844365.1 Dehalococcoidia bacterium | reverse complement strand
AAAAGAATAATAAAGAATGCTGAAGGTCTATTGATTATGGTTGCTAAACTTGGTGTCTTTGACCCGCGAATACCGCCGATCCACTGGAAACCTCCGGGGATTTAACCAACATCCACACCGAAGACGGCTTCATACCTTTTGCGGATTTTGTCGCGCCAACCAACCTCATTGTCCACAGAACGACGCTTTAGTGCCTCTGTGATAAGTTGCAGCCCTCGTTCGCGAGTCTCGCTGTTCCCCTGATTGTTGATCCCCTTCGTGCCACAGCACATCATAACCCATCCAGCCGTCTCCAAATGATTATGGGCATATTCTTCGTCAATACCGGCGTTAATGGAGACCCAATTCGCAAGCCTAATAGCCTTTTCGAAGGTGTCTGGACTACCGCCATCATTCAAGAACTTCGTGCCTATGTGATACGCTAGAGCATTTTTACACAAAAGCGTTAGGTAGCGGAAGACATCGGGGTCGAGTTCCCCCGAGGCTCGTTCGGCTTCCTGAGCCAGCAGTAAGGCGCGGTTCAGGTAGAATTTAGCATCTTCTTCCATTGGGCTATATGGTTTATTGCCCGATTCTATCGGTTTTAACCACCTATGTTCGTATTCCAAATAATTAAGCATGCTGTCCCATAGATGACTTTCCACGCCGCTTCGTACCAGGGTTTGTGCGTTCTTAGTGTCCCAGCTTGATATTTCTGCATCGACTTGCGCCATTACTTCTTGGTGCAGAACTTTCCATGCAGCCGCACTCACTAATCCCAGGATCGCTAGTGTTATGGTTAGTAAATTAACAAAGATATCAAGGGCGTCCTTCCCTGAAGAGACTTGCTGGGGCGAGAAGTTCCGCACCAGAAAAGTCCACACAGCAGCACCAATCACGGTGCCCAGGGAGGCTCCAACGGTGACCGTTACAACGAGTCCCAAATGTAAAATCGCTTGCTTCTTCAAACTCCCCAACCCCCCTATAAAATCGGCAAGTACCTTTTGAGCTCGTAATCGGTAACCTGGGACCTGTACTGGCTCCACTCTATCTTCTTGTTTTGTACAAAGCTGTCAAAGACATGGTCCCCAAGACACTCCCTCACCAGCTTGCTCCCTTCCATGACCTGGATAGCCTCGTCCAGGCTCCCCGGCAGGACGCCAATACCCCGTGCCTTTCTTTCCGCATCCGTCATCTCAAAGACGTTCTCTTCCACAGGAGGAGGAGGTTCCAACTGCCTCTTTATTCCGTCCAGGCCCGCTGCCAACATGACGGAGAACACCAGATAGGGATTACAGGCTGGGTCTGGGGACCGGTATTCAATGCGGGTGGACTCCTCCTTCCCAGGTTTGTACTCCGGCACCCTGATCAGGTCGGATCGGTTTCTGAGGGCCCAGGAGAGGTAGCAGGGGGCCTCGTAGCCGGGGACTATCCGTTTGTAGGAGTTTACCCACTGGTTGGTCACGGCCGTGAGCTCCCGAGCGTGCTCCAGAAGACCGGCAAGGAACTGCCTGGCTGTATTGGAGAGGTGATTTGGCGACTGGGGATCGTAGAAGGCGTTCTTGCCCTCCTTGAAGAGGGACTGGTGGACATGCATGCCACTTCCGTTATGGCCGTACAGGGGCTTGGGCATGAAGGTGGCGTACACCTGGTTACGCATCGCCACTTCCTTGACCACCAGGCGATACGTCATGGTGCTATCAGCCATAGTCAGGGCATCGGTATAGCGAAGGTCTATCTCGTGCTGGCTGGGGGCCACCTCATGGTGGCTGTACTCCACACCGATGCCCATCTCCTCCAAGGCCAGCACCGTCTCCCGCCGGAGATCTGAGGCGGCATCCAGAGGAGTGAGGTCAAAGTAGCCCCCCTGGTCCAGGGGTTGGGGTATGCCCTCAGAACTCTTGAAGTAGAAATACTCGATCTCGGGGCCAACGTAGTAAGTGTATCCCATCTCGGTAGCTCGCTGTAGGTTCCTTTTTAGCACCCACCGAGGGTCCCCCTCAAAGGGTCTGCCATGGGGAGTGAGAACGTCGCACAACATACGGGCCGTTGCTCGCTCTCTGGGACGCCACGGCAGGACCACGAAGGTGCTGGGGTCAGGCATAGCGATCATGTCGCTCTCGTCGATGCGGGCGAAGCCCTCTATTGAGGAGCCGTCGAAGGCCTTCCCTCGCTCCAGGGCTTCCTCCAGGTCCTCCACTGTTATAGCGAAGCTCTTTAGAGAGCCAAGGATATCGGTGAACCAAAGGCGTACGAACTTGACATCCAGCTCCGAAGCCCGCTTGAGTACGTACTCCTTATCCTCGCTGGCCATCCCAATAATTCCTCCGTCCACTTGCCTGTCCACCAATCACGTACACAATCCTGACTCACATCCCCATTGTAGAGCTTTGCGGAGAGGGCTGCAACGGTTCGATCCGCTGCTCCCCTTTGGTCGCATTGACGCTCATATAACCGTATGATAGTATCAGCCTACAGCAAGGATCGGCCACAATTGGCCTCTGTATACTTTTTAAGTAGCGAGACAATGAATGGAGTTTATCTCCGAGCTTAAAAAGGCGGCCCCAGAGGGGGACACGCTTGTAACCATCGGCGTATTCGACGGGGTTCATCGGGGGCACCAGCACCTCATAAAGAGGCTAGTCGCGTCGGCCAAGGAGCGAGGTTATTCCAGCGGGGTCATCACCTTTCACCCCAACCCGGTAACCGTAGTGAGGCCGGGCACGAAAGTAGCTTACTTGACCGATATCGAAGAGCGAATAGAGCTCATAAAGGCTCTAAGCGTGGACTTTGTCGCTCCGGTGACCTTCACCCCTGAACTTTCGCAATTAACGGCCCGGGAATTCGTATCCCTGCTGATGGAGCATCTGCATCTACGAGGGCTGGTGGTAGGAGACGACTTTGCCCTGGGTCGAGGGCGAGAGGGTACTATCCAGGTTCTCACCGGTCTGGGACAGGATATGGGATTCACCGTGGATGTGGTGGCCCAGCACGATATAGAGGGACAGCGGGTCACCAGCAGCGCCATCCGAGCCGCCCTGGCCGAGGGAGACATTGCTACGGTCAGCGCCTTCTTAGGCCACCCTTATACCATCAAGGGCGTGGTAGTCCCTGGGGCAGAGCGAGGGAGGGTCTTGGGATTCCCTACTGCTAACCTATCTGTATGGGAGGAGAAGGGCATACCCGGCGACGGCATCTACGCCACCAAGATTCACGTTAATAGCTCCTTTTGCAACTCCGCTACCTACGTAGGGACTCGTTTGAGGGTGACCTGTACGGCCATGAGGTCCAGTTGGAATGGGTGGAACGGATTCGAGGGGATATGCGCTTCGATTCCCACGAAGCGTTGCGCGAGCAGATGGAGCGGGACGTTGAGCAGGTGAGGGCGACTTTGGGGAGCAACTCTTAAATGCGCGTGGTTTATGATTCTTCCCAGGACATCTTGGACATCTACTTGTCTGAGGCTGAGCGCCTAACCAGCAAAGAGATATTACCAGGCGTTATCGCCGACCTGGACAAAAAAGGAAACATCATATCCCTGGAGATCCTGGATGCCAAGGAGCGCTATGGCTTCTCAGCATTAGAGGAGTGTACCTTCAATAAGACCACTGTCTGAAAGCCTCTCTTAAAAAGAACTCCCTCAAAGTTCAATCTAGGGTTGCCATGGTTAGTAATAAACACAACATAGATTACATCCTCCGCCGCGGTGTTGCGGAGATCATCGTGGAGGCGGAGCTTAGAAAGCTCCTGGAGTCCGGCGTGCCGCTACGCCTCAAAATGGGCTTCGACCCCACCAGGCCCCACCTTCACCTCGGCTACGCCGTGGCCCTCCGTAAGCTCCGGCAGTTCCAGGAGCTGGGCCACCAGGTCATCCTCATCGTGGGGGATTGGACCGCTCAGATCGGCGACCCCAGCGGCCAGGCCCAGACTCGCACCATGCTCTCCGCCGAAGAGGTCCGCGCCAACGCCCAGACTTACATGACCCAGTTCTTCAGGATCGTTGATCCCCAGAAGACCCAGGTGATGTGGCAAAGCGAGTGGTTCGGTAAGTTCACTCTGGCCGATGTGATAGACCTGACCCGCCGCTTCACCGTAGCCCAGATGCTGGCTCGGGAGGACGTCGCCAATCGCTACAAGGAGGGCCGACCCATCGCCGTGACCGAGTTCATCTACCCCCTCCTCCAGGCCTATGACTCCTTGGCCATCCAGTCCGATGTGGAGTTTGGGGGCACGGACCAGATGTTCAACTGCCTGGTGGGGCGAGAGCTCCAGGAGATGATGGGCCAGAAGCAACTACATCGCCTTCGAAGAGCCACCCAACGACATGTACGGCAAGATCATGTCCATCCCCGATGCCATCATGATGGACTACTACGAGCTTCTCACGGACGTGCCCGATGAGGAGCTGGCGGAGATGCGCCGCAAGCTGGCCGAAGGCTCCGTGAACCCCATGGAGCACAAACTCCGCCTTGCTAAAGAGATCACGTCTCAGTTCTGGGGCCAGGAGAAGGCAGTCGAGGCGGAGGAGCATTTTACTCGGGTGGTGAGAGAACGGGAAGCGCCGGAGGACATTCCATCGGTCTCTTTATTA
>JAENIT010000148.1 GCA_016844365.1 Dehalococcoidia bacterium | reverse complement strand
GCTCTAGGACGGCCATCTGGAGGATCTCATTTCGCTTCTTCTCGCCACCGGAGAACCCCTCATTAACATAGCGTTCGGCAAGGGCGCGGTCCATCTCCAGGAGACCCATCTTCTGCTGGGTTATTCTCCAAGACTCCAGGGGCGACACGTCTCGACCCAGCTTGGCCTTTAAGGCCATACGGACGAAATTGTTAATCTTGACTCCAGGTATCTCCATCGGGTACTGGAAGGCGAGGAAGATCCCCAGCTTCGCTCTTTCGTCGGTGGTCAGAGTAAGGATATCTTGCCCTTTGAAGATAACTCTACCTTTAGTTACCTTGTAGTTGGGGTTGCCCATAAGAGTATTGGCCAGGGTGCTTTTTCCGGAGCCGTTGGGCCCCATAAGGGCATGCACCTCTCCCTTATTGACTGTTAGGGTTACTCCCTTTAGAATCTCTTTGCCTTCTACCTGCACATGCAGGTCTTCAATAGCAAAACTGTTTGCTCCGTTGTCCGCCATTATTTAACCGACTACCTCCGACAAATATTAAAACTCCAGCCTTGGGTCCCGACCTCACGCGGTGACCGCTTCTTTATCCAACGGTAGCGCCTGAGTGTAGCCTCCCTTGAGCAAATCGGCGAGGGTTATAGACTCCATGGCGCTGGTTACGCTCTCCTGAAGCCTGACCCAGACCACCCTGGTGGTGCATTCCGGCTTCAGCTTGCCGTAGCAGCAAGCGCCCTGGTCCGCTCCGGCGTGCTCCAGGCACTCAATAGGCACGAAGGGGCCATCCAAGGCCCACATTATGTCTCTGATGCTGATCTGCTCCGGAGGCATTGCCAGACTGTACCCTCCCTTGACTCCACGAGCGCTCTCCACGAGCCCCTGCCTGCGTAAAGAGGCCATGATGTGCTCCAGATAATCCTGAGAGATGCCCTCCCTCTCGGACACTTGGCTCAAGGGCACCGGCCCGTTGCCGTACCAGGCAGCGAGACCAGCCATGGCCCTGACCGCGTATTCAGCTTTGCTGGACAGTTTCACTGTAACTCCAAAACATGACTTATCTGGTCATGATTCATGATATCAGGTAATACCACCACAGTCAACACTTATTTATTATTTTTTAATGCAAGTTGGCCTTTGTTGGCCACTCTGCTCTCTTGGAAGCGGGATCTCAACAGCCAAAGCCTATCGCCGTCCGGGTTATGGGGATGGGGCCGGATTTAGGAGTTCCCTGAGTTCACTGTATAGATCGTCGAGGGGAACGAGGCGACTCTCCCTCTCTGTCCGGCGCTTTATCTCCACAGAGCTTTGCCCCAAGGTGCGGGGGCTTATGGTGAGGCGCAGGGGACACCCGATGAGGTCGGCATCATTGAACTTCACCCCCGGCGACTCATCCCGGTCGTCATATAATACATCGATCCCCAATGTCTGAAGCTCTTTGTAGACGCGTTCCGCAGTTTCCGCCACCTGCGGTTCGTGGACGTTAAGGGCGACAAGCTGCACCTGGAAGGGGGCTATGGACGAGGGCCAAGTGATTCCCTTTTCGTCGTGGTTGTGTTCCACAGCCGTGGCCACGAGCCTGCCCACCCCGATGCCGTAGCACCCCATAATGATAGGATGGGAGTCGCCCTGCTGGTCCAGATAGCGGGCCCCCAGCTTCTCGCTGTAGACCGTTCCCAGCTTGAAGATGTGCCCGATCTCGATCCCACGAGCGGTGGTCAGTTTCTCCTGACATCGGGCGCATTGGTAGCCATCCTGGGCCAGAGCGATGTCGGTGATGATGTCGGCCTGGAAGTCCCTAGGGTAGTTGGCGTTGCGCAGGTGGGTGTCGGGCTTATTCGCTCCCACCACGAAGTTGCTCCCCATACGCACCGACTCATCGGCCACCACCTTTACCCCCTTCAGGCCCACGGGGGAGGCGTAGCCGGCCACCAGCCCTGCTGACTCCACCTCCGCCGGCGAAGCCAGTCGTAGCTCCTTAGCGCCCAGGGTGTTTTTCAGTTTGACCTCGTTCACCTCTAGGTTGCCCCGGATGTTGACGAAGACCACTTGGCCGTCAGCCCAGTAGAAGACAGCCTTCAGGGTCTTGGCCTCCGGGATGTTCAGGAAGGCGGCCAGGTCCCGGATGGTCTTGACCCCGGGTGTTGCCACCTCCTCCAGAGGAATAGGCTCTTCCATCGGTAACGGGACTTTGACGAAGGCGGCCTTTTCGGCGTTGGCGGCGTAGTCGCAGGAGGAGCATCTTATTATCTGATCCTCGCCGCTATCCGCCACGAGCATGAACTCATGGGAGTCTTTGCCTCCGATGGCCCCGCTGTCGGCCTCCACCATCAGTGCCGGTACACCGCAGCGGGCGTAGATGTTCTTGTAGGCCTGCATCATCTTGTGGTAGCTCTCGTCCAGGCCCGCATCGTCGATATCGAAGCTGTAGGCGTCCTTCATCGTGAACTCCCGCACTCTCACCAGGCCGCCACGGGGTCGAGGTTCGTCTCGGAACTTGGTCTGGATCTGATAAAGGATCTGGGGCAGGTCTCGGTAGCTGCGCACGTTCTGGGATACAAGGAGGGTTATGACTTCCTCATGGGTGGGGGCGATAACGAACTCCCGGTCGCGGCGATCCTTAAGGTGGAACAGAGTCTGCCCCATGGCCTCGGCCCGCCCCGTCTGCTCCCACAGCTCCAGGGGCTGAAGGGCCGGCATGAGCAACTCTTGGCTCCCCGCCGCGTCCATCTCCTCTCGGATAATGGCCTCGATCTTGCGGGTCACCCGCCAACCGAGGGGGAGGAGGCTGTAAACGCCCGCGGCCAACTGGCTAATCATCCCGGCCCTGAGGAGAAGCTGGTGGCTGACGGTATCGGCGTCGGCGGGCGGCTGCCGTAATGTTTTGCCTAAAAGTTTGGAGAGCAGCATGGCTAGGCTGAGATGACCCCCTTCTCTCGCAAGAGGGCGATCCCTCGCACCATAGTGTCGAAGTCCTGGCTACGGTCGATCTCCAGGATGCGAAAACCGTCCTGCGGGAATCCACTGGCGACCATGTCCCATGCCACCTCTCCTGCCCCGGGAGCGCGATGGTCGGTGATGACGTGGACATCGTTGATGTGGCTGCCGATGAGTCGGTCTCGATATCGCTTGAGCCACTCCTGATGGGGCACATAGCCCAGCCGCTCCAGGATATCGGCGTGGCCGGTGTCGTGCCAGTAGCCCACCACCTGGGGGTCGGACTCCTTGAGGAGCACGCCCATCTCATCGATGCCGGGCAGCTCGTAGTAATAGCAGCGGTTCTCCAGCCCTAGCTTTATACTGCGCTCGCCGGCGTAGACCTCAAGATGGGCCTCCTGCCGGGCGACTCGCTCCTTCATGAGCCACTCCTTGCCGCCGATGAACTCCTGGCTGTCGGCCTTGCCCTCGGCGTAGAGGCGGCGCAGATAGCGCTCGTGCTCGTAGTAGCTGCCCACGTCCCCCATGTGCAGGACCGTGGCCTGGCCGCCCACCCGTTGGGCGAAGTTGATGCTCCCTTTGGCGAAGCGGATGGCCTCCTGGCGCTCGGACTCGTCCAGGGAGCAGAGAGATAAGTCTCCGGCGGGTTTGCCATCGGGAAGAGTGGCGAAGGGGCAGGGGTCATGGACTGAGGAGACGGTGATGCCGTCGACGCTTCCCAGCTCCGATGTCCAAGCGGCCGGGAACTGGTGATTCAGCTCCGTATAGGCGAACCCCATCTTCCGTGCCGCCTCCGCGAACTCTCGAAAGGTTTCGAAGCGGCCCACTCCCCACATGGTGGAAAGGGATACGATTTGCATGATAGCTCCTTATGTTTACCTGGACATCTTTCTCGCAAAGGTGGTTATAAAGAATGCTGTGGTAAGTATGCCTATAAAGGACTCGAAGGCGCCGACGCCCTGTGCCCAGCCTTGAATGGCTAATACATCACTGCGCCACCAACCTCCATATCCCACCGCCGAGAAAGAGACAGCACTGTAGTAAAGAGAGCCGAGGAAGCACTCCGTAAATCCGCTACAGGCCAGAGCCCCTAACACAAAATACGCGAGGGTTAGCCCAAGAACAACCCGCAATCTTAAGAGACCGCCACCATCCTAACGAAAACCGTTTGGCTTGTTTAAGTTCACGGTTAACCTGCTTGCGCCTGCACTCCATCTCCCGATAGTAGAATTCGCCTGCCCGGTCATATATACCCTGCTGAGTGTGCCATTGCTTAAGGTCGCGGTAGATTGCTCCTGCGACAAAGTACCCCTTGCTTAGCTCTTCACCTATAATGTAATCACCCCAGTCGACATATTCAATATTCTGAGCATCGTGCCACTTAGAGAACCACAGATCGGCCCCACGGAGGTTTGCGCGTCCAATGTTGGCTCCTTTTAGTTCGGCACCGAACAAGTTAGCTTCGTCGAGATTGGCTTCCATTAATAGCGCGTCACTGAGGTCGGTTTCCCACAAATCAGCCTTACTGAGGGTGGCTCCGGCAAGTGTAGCTCTCTGTAATTGAGCGCTACGTAAGTCCGCCTCTGCAAGATTCGCTTGGCGTAAGTTAGCGCCTTGCAGTTCGCTGTGTTTTACGACAGCTGCCTTCAGATTGGCATCATTTAGACTAGCTCCTCTGAGAATCGCCCCGCCCAAATTAGCTTTCACGAGTTGTGCCCGATCCAGAATGATACCACTAAGGTCTTGTAGTGACAGATCGATATTCTCCTCGAATGTTTTGTCAGAGAGGTCTAGATCTCGCGCTGTCCTCCCGTGCTCCTTAATCAGTCGTAGCACGTCATCACGGGTTAGAGGCCTATCCTCTTGGGTGGGTTCTGTGTCTTGGGTCACCGCCGTTCCTAAGCCTCCTCCAAGATAACTTCTTCATTGACTTCGTCAAAGGTAATGAGAAAGCGACGAAAGAAGTCCTGCCGCCCTATTATGTTAAAACTGCCGGTGTAGCGTCTAGAGAACACTATATGGCAATCAATAACAACTGTGCCCACGCTCACTGTAAACACATGCTGAAAACCGGGAATGGAGCCTCCTACACCTCCTAGTTCAACTGTTTCTCCCTCCTCCAACTCAAGCCCCAGAGCCTCAGCCATCTCGCTCTGGAACAGGGATACGCTAGCTCCGGAGTCTAGCAGGGCGTAGGTATCTATGGCTCGTCCGTTCCGTATCAGAGTTATGGGGATTATAGGGTAAAGTCGCCCATGGCGCAGGATGTAGGGGAATCGCATTATAAGACGATCAGCCTCTCATCCTCTCGGGGCACCATAAAGACCCGAGGCCTAGCTCCTGATAACCCCCTTTCCTCTAGCGCATCTATGACCTGCTTTAGGGCTGGGGCAGAGGCTACTACCTCGTTGTTTAATACGGCAATCCATTGCCCGGCGTACTCTACCAGCAGGTCCCAGTTTGTAGATTTGTCTTTGTAAGTCACCGTAGCAACTCCATCACTATACTTCACCAATAAAGGCCATGAGCAGTTGGGTATGGGGACAAGGGAACCGAGCCACTACATCGCCACAGGGCTTGGCAGCTCTATCACAGACGTCTCCAATATCGGGGACAGGCCATCCTCAGCGAAGTCTTGTAAACACAGGATAATCTCCTCGGCCACTACTTCGGGCGTCTCGACAGGTATGGGATAGCCATCTTCAAGCCACTCCTCTAGCCAGAACTCGGCTGCCTCTTTTACGTTCTCCAGGGCCTCCTTAAGACTATCCCCCTCACTAATGCAACCAGGAAGGGCAGGACATATAACAGAATAGCCCCCATCCTCTTCGGGCAACAAGACTACTGTGTATTTCATTGTCCCCATACCTACTCCCGAACTGGCACCTCCATGGTCTCGACCTCCTGCATTAGCGCCTCCAGGAACTCGCTACCACACATCCCATCACTGCCACCTTCAGCGGCTTGTTCAGCTCCTTGAGCCGCTCCTCCACCTGGTGGGCGAGGCCGATGAGGTCGATCTGGGCCCGGCCGCAGGAGGGGCAGGCCACCAGGGTGGGGCCCCGCTGTCGCACGTTCGTGGAGCGCAGGATCTCCCAACAGGTCTTTATCTCCTCCACCGAATCGCCGGAGAGGGAGACCCGTATCGTGTCGCCGATGCCCTCCATGAGGAGAGCGCCGATGCCGATAGCGCTGCGGATAGAGCCGGGGAATGGGGTTCCGGCCTCGGTGACGCCGAGGTGCAAAGGATAGGGGATCATATTAGCGATGCGCCGGTTGGCCTCCACCATGGCGTAAACGTCGAAGGCCTTGAGGGAGACCTTGATGTTGTAGAACTCCAGCTCCTCCAGGATCTGTATCTCCTCCAGGGCCGCTCGGACCATTCGATTCACCAGCCACTCGCCGCTGAGCTTGGGGGTGGCTCCTTCGGGCATCTGCTCGTCGCCGCTGAGGGGGGGGAGGCTGCCCTCGTTCACGCCGATGCGGATAGGTATGCCTGCGGCCTTACAAGACAGCACCACCTCCTCGATCTTGCGTCGGTCTTTAATGGTGCCGGGGTTGAGGCGGACCATGTCGGCCCCGCCATCGATGGCTGCTAACGCTGTGCGGTGGTCGAAATGGATGTCGGCCACCAGTGGGATTGAGATGTGCTGTTTGATCTTGGAGATGGCTTTGGCCTGCTCCATGTTCAGGCAAGAAACTCGGATAATCTCACAGCCAGCGTCTTCAACCCGATGAATCTGGCCAACGGTCGCTTCCACGTCGGCGGTGTCTGTGGTGGTCATAGACTGGACAATTACAGGAGCGTCGCCTCCAACGGTCACTGAGCCTACTTGCACTGGTTTGGATATTCGTCGATTAGCTATCATGGCAGCAAGCTCTCTCCACTCAAAATTCTTCGGAGGTCGTTGGCGCTGATGATGAGGATTAGCGCCATGAGAAAGGCGAAGCCAACGAGATGGACCAGTCCCTCTCGCTCCGGCGGCACTCTCTTGCCCCCTCGCAATCCCTCTATTAGCACAAACAGACATCGGCCCCCGTCCAAGGCCGGAATGGGAAGCATGTTAAGGACTGCCAAGTTGATGCTCAAGAAGGCGGCGATCCCAAGCAACCCGGGGAGGCCACCCTGTTGAGCCACCTCGCCGGTAAGTTGGGCGATACCGATGGGGCCCGTTAGTTGGAGGCCCTCGCGCTCCTCGCCAGTGAAGAGCCGTACCATACCGCTCTTGATCTGCCCTAGCATCTCGAAGCTGGTGCTGAACCCCTTTGGCACCGCTTCCCACACTGGGTAGGATTTTATCACTAGATTAGTGATGACTATACCAGTGGCGCCCTCGCCGGGGGGCGGGTTGGATCGTGGGACCATACGTGTCGTATATCGCTCCCCATCTCGAGATAATTGCATCTCCAATTCCGTATTCATGCTAGCCTGAATGTTACGGCCTACATCCTTTATATCCTCGATTGTTACCCCGTTTATGGCTAGTACCACATCATCGGGTCTAAGTCCTGCTGTTTCTGAAGGAGACCCCGGCAAAACCTGGACGATCCGCACCGGCCCGTCCGGAACGGGGCCGGGCATCATGAAGGCAACAGAGAATAGCAGTATAGGAAAGATGGCGTTCATGGCGGAGCCTGCGCTTAGAATACCCAGCCTGGTTATTATTCCCTTACTGGCGAGACTGCC
>JAENIT010000147.1 GCA_016844365.1 Dehalococcoidia bacterium | reverse complement strand
TATCCTGAGCGAAAGGCTGTGAAGACGATCCCTCTAGGTATCGCAGCATCGGCTATACATCAGCTATTAAAAGGGCAATGAATGTGTACAAAACTAGAAGTTCGATAAAAACCAGGCGTCCTACCAGAAGGCAGCGATTACCCAACTGGGGAAAGGCGCTTTCTAGCAACTTGACCCCTGGGATAAGGATCGTTGGAAAGGCCTGCGCCCTTATTCTGGGCGCTCTCCTAGCGGTCATCACTATCCTCACCCTTGCACCTACCGCACTTTCTGCCCTGGGAAGCCTTCTGGGTATTGGGGTTGCCCCCGTCTTGGCCACGGCGCTTGTACTGGGATGGATTGGATGGCGTAAGGGCGTTAATAGACTATTAAGGCCCTGGTGGCGGTGGCTGGGGGGCCTCGCCATAGCCGCGGCGGGCCTCGGACTAGCCTCCTTCATCCAGCCCAAAGGGCTAATATGGCTAGGCGCGGAAATGGAGGAGACTTCTTTAGGGGGACTCTTAGGCTCTCTCATCCTCGGCGAGGCCACATGGGAGAATGGGACACTCCTGTTGGCTTTAGGACTCCTGGGGACTATCGTCTTCTTTCCCCGAGGCAGCTATAAAGCCCTCAAGTGGTTGTTCGCCCGACTTCGGGGCGTGTATCGCCGGCGGGTTATCCACAGAGCGGCTTTCAGACTTTTCTGGATGGCCAGGTTTGGCGCGAAAGAAGGGATGAGACTTATCCTAATGTCGCTCCGAGGAACCCGTGAGATGGTAAAAAAAGCAGTGGCCTCCCGGAGGCGTCCCGCACCGCTACCCGCAGGGCCAGAGGAACTATCGACAGACCCAGATATCTTTGGTCCCGATCCAACATCAGATGGGTTTAATGAGGACGCTGTCCTGGCTGATCTGCCAAGCGATGAAGGTCAACCGGAGCGAGGAAGATCGGATGAAGAAGAGCAATCCGAAGGAGTGCGAATGCCCGCATCCTCCAAATGGGAGTTTCCTCGCTTGGATCTTCTAGATAAAAGAGAACCCGACGTCGAGAAGACGGACCTTACAGATAAGGCTCGCCAACTGGAGGAGGCATTAGCCAGCTACGGAGTCGAGGCCAAAGTGGTGCAGGTGCAGGTGGGCCCCGCCGTCACCCAGTTCGGCGTAGAGCCGGGATGGGACCACAAGTACCGGGAGATTAAAGAGCGGGACGAGTTCGGCAAAATCAAGCTGGAGAGAGACGGGAAGCCAAAAGTAAGGGTGGAGGAGGTCTCCAGAACAAGGGTTAAGGTAGAACGCATCACTTCCCTGGCGAATGACCTAGCCCTGGCTTTGGCCGCCCCCAGCGTCCGTATAGAGGCGCCGGTGCCGGGCAGAAGGGTTGTGGGGGTAGAGGTCCCCAATGCGAACCCTGGCACCGTCACCCTGCGCGCCGTCATCGAGAGTCCAGCTTTTCAGAGGTTAAAAACTCGCTCCAAGCTGGCACTGGCCTTGGGCAAGGGGGTTTCTGGTGAGCCTATTGTAGCCGATCTGGCCAAAATGCCTCACCTCCTCATCGCAGGGGCCACAGGAAGCGGCAAGAGCGTCTGCCTCAACTCCTTCATCGCCTGCATACTCATGCACTCGACCCCAGAAGAAGTACGGTTCCTGATGATCGACCCCAAGCGAGTAGAGCTGGTGGGCTACAACGATGTGCCCCATCTCCTAGAGAGGTACAAGCGGTTCGCCCAGATGGGCGTAAGAAATATCGAAGGTTACAACCACCACCAACAGGTTCAAGAGCCCCTGCCATACTGGGTACTGGTCATTGATGAGCTGGCGGACTTGATGATGGTGGCCGCATACGAGGTGGAACGTAGTATATGTCGGCTGGCTCAACTGGCTCGGGCCACAGGCATCCACCTCATCGTCTCCACTCAAAGACCCTCAGTGGATGTCATCACCGGGCTTATCAAGGCCAACTTCCCCACCAGGATCAGCTTCGCCGTCACCTCCCAGGTAGACGCCCGCACTATCCTGGACACCACAGGCGCAGAGAAGCTCCTGGGCCGAGGGGACATGCTGTACATGCCCACCGACGCCGCCAAGCCCAGACGTGTGCAGGGCACCTACCTCTCCGACGAGGAGATAGAGCGTATTGTCACCTTCTGGGCCAGCGAGCGGTGGCGGTACATGCGCCCTTCGCAGTTCGCCAATGAGATTGAGAAGGCAGCAGCAGCCAATCCTATCGGCCAGTCCTTCAGCGACGACCCTCTCTTGGAACGGGCCAAGGCCATTGTGCAGGAGTCATCCCGGGTCTCCACCTCATTGCTCCAGCGCAAGCTACGCATCGGCTATCCCAGAGCCGCGAGGCTCATGGAGCAGCTGGAGGATGGGGGACTGATCCCAGACCCGGAGGATTAGGTCGGCCCAGTCCCCCATCCTTGGTAGCTACGGACGGGGTGTCCGTGTTGGTATAGGGGTGCGTGTTGGCTCTGGAGTGTCATCCGGTTCCGGCGTTTCCTCAGGCTCCGGAGTCTCTTCTGGCTCAGGCGTTTCCTCAGGCTCTGGCGTCCTCGTA
Organism: Dehalococcoidia bacterium; assembly: GCA_016844365.1. Next base: position 2,481 of record JAENIT010000147.1, on the reverse strand, counting down.
GGTGTAGGTGTTCTAGTGGACTCCGGAGTCCTCACAGGGGTTGGCGTCTTGGTAGCTTCAGGTGTCCTCACTGGCGTTGGCGTTATAGTGGGCCCAGGAGTTTCCGTGGGATCTGGGGTCTCCTCTGGCTCCAAGGTTTCAACAGCACCCTTCCAGGCCTGTTTGTAACGCTCAATCGCCTCGTCGAACTCCTCGTCGGCTATTTCTTCCGCGGCCCTGGCAAGCTCTCTGTTTACATTGTTAAGGGAGTCGCTATCCATCCCAGCAGCCATCGCCTCATTTCTAGCCACCTCGGCCAAACGCTGATCGGCGAGAAGGATATTTGCGATTACAGTGTTGAGTTGGGAGACCAGATCAGCGGTTAGGCTGAATTCGTCAGGATCCTCAACGAGGTCCGCCAAGTTATCTACAGCCTTCTTTTCTTCCTTAAAGACCTTCTCACCTTTAAGGTCGTCTTCCTCCTCCTCTATCTCCACACTCAAATGCAGGTCGTCAACCCAGAGATCGGCGGCCAAGGATTTGTTGAGGTGCTCAATAGCCTCTTCTAACTCCTCCTTAGCGTCGCCCACCAGAGATCCCCTAATCCTATCCAGTGTCGCCACCGCCTCTCGCTTAAGTGCCCTGGGCATAGCGGACTCAGGAGCCGGGGTTACGGCAGGTGGCGTCGGGGAGGGCATGGAGCCTACCAAGGCTTTAATGGCCTCCTTCCAAGCATCCTTGTAGCTGTCTACGACATCGGTGAATTTGCCTTCAGCAAGGCGGGAGGCGGCTCTTGCCATCTCTTCGTCTATGTCAGCCAAGGCCTCGCTGTCGGCCCCTGATGTCACTGCCTCATCCCTGGCTACCTCGGCCAAACGCTGATCCGCCAGTAAGATCTTTACGATTGCGACATTAAGCCGAGTGGCCGCCTCTGGAGCCAAGTTGAACTCACTGGGTTCCTCGATGAGCTCCATGATGCTGTCAACGGCCTTTTCTTCCTCCTTGAATACCTTTTCCCCTTTGAAGTCGTCTTCCTCTAGCTCATGGTTCAAGTGCAGATCATCAACCCAGAGGCGGGCTGCCAGTGAGCTGTTTAAATGGCCGATAGCCTTCTCAACCTCTTTCTTGGCATCCCCATCAAGAGTGGACAGTAGACTCTGCAGATCAGTGGCCGCCTCTTGCTTTAGGGCCCTGGGTATGACGGACTCGAGGGCGGGTGGGCCGATGGGTGGTATAGGCGTGGGTGATGGCAATGGGGACGGTCCTGGCGTTGGGCTGGGCACGGCGACGGCGCCAGTAGTGTTAAAGAAAAAGGGGGTAGGCCAATCTACAGTCCTGCCGTCACCCTGTACCCTGGGGCGTACCCTCCAGAAGTAGCGTAGGCCGGTATCCAGAGGAAAGCTTGACGGCACTGTGTAACTGTTGAAAGGTCGGCTCTCTCCACTGTGGATTAGCAGGTAGTATACTGTAGCCGTCGCAGTGATGGGATCGGTGTTGAAAGTGATGTCCTTACTGAGTTGAAATTCGTAATAAAAGACAAAGGGGTTAGCGTTGGACCAAATAACAGTGGGAGTCAGTGTACGGACTGAGGCTCCCAACGGTGGCTCTTGGGGCAGGATGGTAGCCGCGCTAGGTTGTGGGGTTTTAAAGCTCCACGACCCAGACCAGGGGCCCCAGGCAACACTACCCTCATCTACGCTCGTAGTAGCATCGGTAACCCGCACCTCCCAGGAGTAGGTCATACCCGGCAGAATCACGTATGGGCCCTGGCCTAGAACTGGGGGATTAATGATGTAAGAGCCAAGGGCAACCTGAACGGGGTCCCCGATAATCAGGTTAATACCCGGGCCGTCTCCGTTAAAGGGACTCACCCTGATGTGGTATTGGGTGGCGCCCGGCGGGTTGTCCCAGGTTAAGGTTGTCACCCCCATGTTCTGCAACTGAGTCCCGTCCTGGGGAGCGCGCAGTTGAGGAGCCGGCAGAGCGGTAACAGTGAAGTCATTCCTCTCCGATCCTTGCACCTTGCTAAGAGTTACTAAGGGCAGGAACAGAAGGGATAGGACTGCAAGAAGGAGCCCTGCGTGGGTCTTCTTAAGCATTTTAATACCTCCTGATGAAATCTTGTTGGATTTATGTTCTTTAACTATAACGAAGGTGGGAAGCGAATGTCAGTGATGGAACTCACATATGTCAAGGAGGTTTTGGTATACTCAGATAGATGGAACCCGATCCTTTCCTCTACCACCTGCTAACCCTGCTGGGGAATATAACTGACCTCTCGGCCCTGGACGTGGGCTGTGGCGCAGGAAGAAACGCCCTTTTTCTGAGACAGAAGGGCCTATCGGTAACTGGCCTCGACCCGTCGCGGCACAGGCTCGCAGAGGCTGAAAAAGCAGCGACCGAGTTGGAACTAAGATTGGACATGGTTCAAGGCGCGGCGGAGAGACTTCCCTTCGAGGATGAGAGCTTCGATCTCCTCGTCTGCACTCACGTTCTGGAATC
>JAENIT010000146.1 GCA_016844365.1 Dehalococcoidia bacterium | reverse complement strand
GCTGACCTGTGCCCGACTCTTGAGTCCCCTCGCCGGAGGCGACGGTCTCGGAGGTTGTGGCGTCGCCTGTACCAGCGGCGGGCCCGCTTTCAGCGCCCGGCTCGACCGCGCTCTCAGCAGGTTGGGACTCCGATCCGGGCTGCTCTGAGGCTCCCACGGCGACGGCAGCCTCACCACCAGCAACCTCTTGGCTCTGGCTGGGCACCCCAAACAGGAGTGTTGCGAAAACGAGAAGGACTATCCCCACCACTGTGGAGCCTATGCTGGTCCTTATCAATTCGTTAATAGGTACGGACGGTAGCTCCCTCATAAGTTAAACAGAAGACTATAAAATGTGCGAATGTGAGTCATAGAGAATTATATCACAGACGGAGGTGATGGATGGTTGTTACTGTTAACAACAGGAGGCGACCGCTGCTAGCAGCGGTCGCCTCTCTTAGGCTAACCCGAAACCAATTATCGGTTCTGGAAATTCGCCTTGCGCTTCTCCACAAAGGCCCTGGGGCCCTCCTTGCCATCATCCATACCTCGGAGGTTGTACTCCAGGGCGGAAGAGAAGGCCGAGGCCTGAGTGAGGTTGAGGTTCCAGCATTCGGAGATGAGCTGGGTGAAGTTACGGATTGCGCGGGGAGCGTGGCCGGCTATGTCTCTCGCCCAGTCGATAACTGTCGGCATGAGCTGCTCCTTGGGCACCACCTTGTTGACGAAGCCCATCTCGTAGCCTCGCTGAGCGCTGATCCTGCGGTCAGCCAGTAGACACACCTCTGCGGCGTTGCCGGTCCCTATGATCCGAGGCAGCCAGCCCACGAAGCCTGCCCCCTGGTTCCACCGAGCCTCGGCGATGTTCATCTCAACGTGATCGGCGGCGACGCGCAGGGTACAGGTCTGGGCCGTGGACCAACCCCCGGCGATAGCGAAGCCGTTTATCGCGGCGATGGTGGGCTTCCAGCAATTCAGCCTGGGACCAATGGGGGTGACGGGAGCAACTGGAGCTCCTGCTTGCACGACATCCGCCGCAGCCTGGCCAACTCCTGCTGCCGTCTCTCTCTCGTCCCTGATCTTCAGGTCTTGCCCAGCGGAGAATGCTCTCTCACCGGCTCCAGTGACAATGCCTACCCAGATGTTGTCGTCGTGGGCAAAATTCATCCAGGCATCGTACCATCGTCGACCCATCCCTGGATCGCTGGAGTTCATCCGCTCCGGGCGGTTGATGGTAAAGATCGCGATCCGCCCGTTATCAATGGTCTCCATAAGCAGTTCCTTATGGGGCCAACCGGGATAGGGAGTCCTCTGCACATCGGCTGGGAAATAAGCTATTGGCGCTAGCTCTGCCATTAAAACACCTCCTCCTTCTTGCTGCTTTTGATTCTTTCACCACGCCCTTCTGGGCGTTTTTAGTTTACTCTCAACTTTCGTGGCGGTCAATAGGTTTTTCAAAATACCATACCAATTTATTGCAACTGCTTTTTACGCTGCCATATTTCCATTCCTATTCCCACTCCCAGGGGGAAAATACCAAATGGTATGCCAAACAGAAACTGACTGACACCGAAGCCAATAAGAAATCCGTTCATTATAGCTGACCAACGGTGCCGCCTGATTAACGCATCGTCGAACATTTCAATCTCCTCACTTCCTTATTTTTCCCCTGGCCGTCCGGTTATCCTGACAACCCCCAAAACCGTTAACTTACCGATTTTACCACAACTTAGGCCGCCACTGCCCACACTACTCGTATTCACGTAAACACCGTTCACCATCACCATCAACACACCCGAATTTCGTTGCCAATCCCTCTTCTGTATGCTATACTGCTTCCAGTCCGAAATCGACAGACACCTTTAAATCGGTCCTGAGAGACTGATAAGGGGACATCATGGATACTACGAAAGCGAGACCAACGGCTTTAGGATACTGTCTCACGCCAGACAGCTTAGCTCGTCCTTTCAGACCTCTTGCGCTGCAAGAGGTCTTTTCTTTGCCCGTAAAACTATGAATGAAAAAATTGTAATGGCGGCGGAGGACATCCGTCGCTCTTTGACCAGAATGGCCCACGAGATTCTGGAGCGAAACCGAGGATCCGACGGGTTGATGATAGTGGGTATGCATACCAGGGGCGTGCCGATAGCCCACCGTCTTGCCTCTCTCATCGAAGGCTTTGAGGGCGCGCGGCCCCCCGTGGGAACCCTGGACATCGGCCTCTACCGTGACGACCTGGCAACACGTGGCATCCGACCCGCCCTGAAGCGCACCGAGATGCCCGAAGACGTGGGCGGAAAGAAAGTGGTCCTGGTAGACGACGTTCTCTTCACGGGTCGGACCGTCCGCGCCGCCCTCGACGCCATAACCGACATAGGCAGACCGGAGGCGGTGCAACTGGCAGTTCTGGTGGACCGAGGCCACCGCCAGCTACCCATCCGCGCCGATTACGTCGGCAAGAACCTGCCGACTTCTCTTCGGGAGGATGTGATGGTGCGTCTACTGGAGACAGACGGGGAAGACTCAGTATCCATTATCACACCTGAGTAGCTTGTAGTGTCCGCGTTGCGGACTCCGTGCGCGGAGAGCCTACCGAACTGCTTGTGGTGAGCCCTTCGATAAACTCAGGACATGCCTGTCGAACTAAAGGAGCCTTATGCAAGAGCCAGTACTTTCATACAGGTCACAGATTACTACACTTAGCAGGGAAGCCAGCCGCCACCATTTGCTCGACCTGGACGATTTCACCAGAGACGAGCTGGAGATGGTCTTCTCTACCACCGACGCCATGAAAGACGTTCTTTCTAGAGATGTGGGGAGGGTCCCCACTCTGCGGGGCAAGAGCGTGGTCACCCTCTTCTACGAGGCCAGCACCAGGACCAGGGTCTCCTTCGAGCTCGCGGCCAAGGCCCTGAGCGCCGACACCATATCGGTGGCCTCGGCGACCAGCAGCGTGGCCAAGGGCGAGTCCCTGGTGGACACGGTGCGGACAATAGCAGCCATGGGCGTAGACGCCATTATCCTGAGACATCCCATGTCGGGAGCGCCCTATCTGGCGGCTCGGCACACCCAGGCATCGGTAATCAACGCCGGCGACGGCGCGCACGCGCATCCCACCCAGGCCCTCCTAGACCTGTACACCATCAAGAGCCGGTTGGGCCGCCTGGAAGGGATCAAGGTGGTCATTGTAGGGGACGTTCTCCACAGTCGGGTGGCCCGATCCAACCTGTGGGGCCTTAACCTGGCAGGAGCTCGTGTAGTAGTGAGTGGGCCACCAACCCTCCTCCCCAGGAACTGGACATCCACGGCTTCGTATGACGAAGGTGAAGCCTCTGCTCAGGCCCTGCCTCCAGTAGCCATCGAACCTAATCTGGAG
>JAENIT010000145.1 GCA_016844365.1 Dehalococcoidia bacterium | reverse complement strand
GAGGGTGTTTTAGAGCTGCTTCGGGCTCATGGCCTTGGAGACGGGGCCTTCTGGCAGTGGGTAGGGATAAACGGCCTGAACAATCCCTACAACAGCACACACTGGTATCCTACGGACAACTGGTGGTGGTGGCGGGCCACACGGGTCATCGGCGCTACAGTGGACGGAAGGAGCCTGGACTACACGATAACTGAGTTCCCCTTCTTTAGCTTTCTTCTGGGAGACCTGCACCCTCACGTCATGGCCCTGCCCTTCGTTTTCCTGGCTCTGGCCTTGAGCCTGAACCTGCTGCTTACAGGAGTGACACCGGGATATGCAATCTTGAGGGGAAGACCGTTCCATCTGTTGGGAACTGCCCTGTGCTTGGGTAGTCTGGGCTTCATAAATTCCTGGGACTACCCGACCTACACTTTAGTGTTCCTGGGATCCGGACTTCTGTGTTGGCTCAGCCTTCAGCGAGGTTTTGCCGCTAGGAGCCTGATTAACTTCCTGGGATGGGCAGCAGGCGTGGTAACGGTATCTTTGCTCCTTTATGCTCCCTTTTACTGGAACACTGGACTAGGGCTGCTGGCTGTCTTGACCCCAGGTGGAAATGGCAGCGATCACCTCTCTAAGCTTCCGATAGCCCTGTGGAGTGGCCCATACACTCGACCCTTCCACTTTCTTCTTATTTGGGCGCTCTTTTTCTTTCTCACTGGCTCCTACATTTTCCATCGGGCGATCAGCAGATACAGACACAAAATTATCGCTGTGGCGGCAGGAGTCTCTCTGTTGATACTATGGATGGCCGTCGAGTGGGGGCTGTCCGCAAATCCGCAAGGAAGCGAGGCGTTGTTGCTCACCCTGGCGCAAAGAGGGTGGCTGTTAGCGCCCCTTTTGGCAATAGGAGTCACCATCCTCAGTCGAGCTGATGGGAGAGTCGAGGGGCACGCTTCTCCAGATGGCCCCAACGAGGCTCCTAATGTTTTCGTAGGGCTGCTTATAGCTCTGGCTCTTGTTCTGTTCCTGCTATGTGAAACCGTTTTTTTGAGGGACGTGTTTGGCAATCGAATGAACACCGTATTCAAGCTGTACTACCAGGCATGGGTGCTCCTTGCCGTAGCCTCGGCCTTCGCCCTATACTACGTTATTAGTTGGGACTGGGGTATCTCTGTGGCCCAGTCTCTCTTTGGAAAAAGCGCTTGGTTAGGGATCGGGGCGCTGCTGGTGGTAGGCGCGGCCATTTACCCGGTCGCCTCGGTGAGGGATCGCACCGGCGCTTTCAGGAGTGCAACGACTCTGGACGGCCTGGACTACGTCTCCAGGAGCGATCCTGCGGAGGCCGCAGCGATCGCTTGGATTGCCGCCAATGTGGGCTGCCCACGGTCTTAGGGTGGTACGGCCATGAAGTGCAGTGGCGGGGCTCTGATAAGGACTTCAAGGATCGCCCCAAGGACATAGATGCGGTGTATTCAACACCGGACAAAGGGCAGGTGGTTCCCATTCTGGCCAAGTACCAAATATCGTATATATACGTGGGTTCCCTTGAGCGGCGGAAGTATCCCAAGGAGGCCCTGGACTCCTTCGACCGGTATATGGATGTGGCCTTTAAGAAAGATGGAGTAACGATTTACAAGGTGAAGGCCAGTGGTTAGTGAAACAGCCGTAACAAGGGATAGAGAATGGGCCAGGGTTGTGAACCTGGAGGCCATGCTTTACATAACGGCTGCTATGCTGGCCGTGGCCCTCAGGTTTTACGGGTTAGGAGATGCAACTCTGGCAAAGGAGGAGGCCTCCAGAGCCCTTTCGTCGTGGCAGCTCCTGCAAGGCCAGCAGCCCGTGACCTGGGACGAGCCTGTTACAATAGTGGCGACGGCCCTGTATTTTCTTGTGGCAGGGGATAGCGATTACACGGCAAGGTTGGTTCCGGCCCTGGGTGGAGTAGCTCTCGTGGTCTCCTGCTGGCTCCTTAGAGGATACATCGGACGATGGGGGGCCTTAGCATCGGCGTTTCTCCTGGCCCTCTCTCCAACCGCTCTGTACTTTTCGCGACACCTATCGGGAGACATCTGGTCCGTGGCGCTGGCCGCGCTAACGATATGGGCGCTCCTTCGCTATATAGAGGAGCGAGAGAGTAAGTACCTCTGGATTGGCGCGGTCTCCATACCCCTTCTCTTCCACCTGGGAGCCCAGGGGATAACTGTTCTGATGGCCCTAATCGCTTACCTTGCCGTAACAAGCCTACTATCCGGATGGTTAGATATGGGCAGTATACTTGCTGGTAAACCGATAGAGAAAGATAAGCTCGTGCTGGCGGGTTATATCGTCATGGGAGGCGCAGTTCTCATCGGTACTGGCTTTCTTCTCCATCCCCAGGGATTGGGGCCTAGCGGCCTGAGAGCCTGGATAACCCAGTTCGATGTTTCGACTCAAGGCCATCCTTCCATGATTCCGTGGCTCAAACTGACCCTTTATGAGCCGCTAGCTCTGACTCTAGGGTTGGTGGCGGTAGGTTACTTCACGCTGCCTTGGTTAAAGGCTATTCTAAGAGGAGAGGTTTTCGTCGCCCTGCGCCACAATCGGTTCCATATCTTTCTCGTGATCTGGCTGGTTATGGGTGCGATCCTTCTTATGCTGGCGGGGGAGCGTAGCCTTCCTCCGCTGGCGGCCGTTGTGATACCCTTAACTCTACTAGCTGGCTCTTTCGTGGGCGAGTCCCTTGAATGTCTGGATGGACTCTCCTTCGGTCACATTGCAGGCCAGGCAGCGCCAGTGGTGGTGCTCTTGGGGGGATCCCTTCTGGTGTTTGGGAAGATAGTCAGCGGTGCGCAAGAGGTGTCTCCACCTGTAGTCTTAATTCTGCTGGCGTTTCTCGGATTGCTGGTGGTTGCTTTGACCTTGCCTTCTCTGGGCGTTCTCCAATTGAGTTGGTCAAGAGCCTTTTTACCCCTCCTCATACTAGGATTGCTATTCAACGTCCACAGTAGCTGGAGTCTTAACTACATCTCTGGCCAAGGGGAGTGGTACAGCGCCAAATCAGCTCCCAGGATGGCGGTCGAGTCGGTTGTGGAGAGCGCCAGCGCCGCCCCACGATTTTTAGTCTCTGACGATAACAAAAAGGTTTATCTGGGACCAGCCACGGAGTATCCCTTCAGATGGTATCTGAGAAAGGGTCCCGCGTTCTCGCCCTTAGAGCAGGGAGCCGATACCATAATAAAAGAGGGACCCCTAGTTAATGACACGGCTACGCCAGGCTATTCCAGATATGAGATTGCGTATCAGGGCGAGTGGAATCCTGCTACTTTTAAGGCCCGCAGCCTCTGGCGCTGGTTCCTTTATCGAGAGCCTTACGGACCGGCGCCGCAGAGTGACAAGGTAGTAGTCTTAAATAAGGAATTGTAGGATATGAGATCGGGTACACAGACCAGCGGCACGAGCCGCCGCCTTGATGCCCATTCCCCGGTGTTGGATAAGCCGGTTCTGTCTATGCCGTGGGTTGGGGAATACAAGTGGGTCTACCTCGTTCTCATCCTGGTGGCAGCGGCGATGCACTTTTGGGACCTTGGGTCGAGGGCCCTGCACCACGATGAAAGTCTCCATGCCATATATAGCTGGTACCTGTATATGGGACGGGGTTACCAGCATGATCCGATGATGCACGGCCCATTCCAGTTCCACGCGACGGCTCTTATATATTTCCTGTTCGGCGCTAGCGATTACACCGCGCGGCTTCTACCAGCTATCTTTGGCACCGCGCTGGTGGGTCTGCCTTACTTTTTGAGGGACCAGCTGGGTAAACGGGGGGTGCTCATAGCCTCCCTCTTCTTGGCCATCTCGCCGGGGATGCTCTACTTTGGGCGTTTCGCCAGGAACGACATTTACATCGCGGTCTGGACTACCATGATGGTTATCGCCCTGTGGAGATACCAGGCGGAAGGGCGGAATAGGTATCTATATCTCTTGGCCGCGTCTTTGAGCCTGAGTTTCGCCACCAAGGAGGTCACGTACATAACAGTGGCGATATTCGGCAGCTATCTGTTTCTGTCGACAGCCAGGGAGGTGATTCCCAAGCTTCTTAAGGGATTCGCCTTGAGTGATTTATCCCCACGAGCCGCCATAATGGTGCTGATGGGGACGTTGGCACTGCCTCAGGGAGCGGCGGCTGTGGAGCTGTTGAAGGGCGTTCCCGTGTCCTCCGGCGCGGAGTCCCTTTCTCCTGGAAGCGCGATTGCGGTGGGCAGCGTGGCCGTTCTGTTAGCAGTATCGGCCGCTATAGGGTTGAGGTGGAACCCAAGAGTCTGGCTAACTTGCGCGGCCATCTTTTACTCCATCTACGTCGTGCTCTACACTACCGTCTTCACCCATCCTAGCGGCCTGGGCAGTGGTATCTGGGGATCCTTGCACTACTGGCTGGCCCAGCAGGAGGTGCAGCGGGGTGGGCAGCCCTGGTACTACTACCTGGTCGTTTTGCCTATATACGAGTTTTTGCCTCTTCTGTTCGCCGTTGTGGGGATGATATATTTCTCCATTAAAAGGGAAGCCTTCACCGTCTTTCTTATCTACTGGACGGTGGGCGCTTTAGTCCTTTACTCCTACGCGGGGGAGAAGATGCCCTGGTTAAGTGTCCACTTAGCGCTTCCCCTCATCCTGCTGGCGGCCACAACCATCGACCGGCTCTTCAGAGGGATGTCCTGGGATGACTATAGGGAGATGCGAAGCTGGATATTTCTTCTATTGCT
>JAENIT010000144.1:4026-5556 GCA_016844365.1 Dehalococcoidia bacterium | reverse complement strand
CCTCACACGCCATCGTTGACAGCTATCGGGAGTAGTCCCTATAATAACCGTAGCTGTTTTGAGTAAATAGGCACACTTCATGCGCTTCAACGTATCCCAGCTTCTTAAAGAAGGCATAGGAGCCGTCAGGACATATCAGCTCAACGAGGTGGTTGTCTTCGAAGAGGTAGAGGGTTCCTACGCTGTAGAGGGCGAGGTGGAGATGCTACGCACCAATCGTAGCATCCTGGTAACAGGACACCTCAGAACAGTGTCCAGGGAGCTATGTGGGCGGTGTTTGGAGTCTTTATTTTTGCCTACTCCCCTGGAGATACAAGAGGAGTACTTTCCTACTGCGGACGTTAACATCGGAACGCCGATACCAATGCCTGAGGATGCGGGGCCTTTCACCATCAACAAACGGCACATCTTAGACCTATCTGAGGCCGTTAGGCAGGAAGTTATCGTGTCCGTGCCCATGCTCCCGCTTTGTAAGACGGACTGTCGGGGTCTCTGTCACGACTGCGGACACAATCTCAATACCGGGCCCTGTGGCTGCTCCCTTGTAGGGCGCGATCCCAGATGGGCCCCCTTGGAGAGATCCATAATCAGTTGGGCCGATATTCAAAGATAATCAGTAAAGAGGAATTAAATGCCGCCACTGCCAAAAAAGAGAACGTCCAGAGCCCGAAAGGGAGATCGAAGAAGCCACATGAGCCTTAAGCCAGCCCAGTTAGTCGTCTGTACCCAGTGCCGTACCCTCAAACCGTCTCACCACGTATGCCCGATTTGCGGTTACTACAAAGGGAGACAAGTTCTCTCCATCCCAACTCAATAGCGCCTGGCTAGAGGGGTTGGCTCCCATCTAAAGTCACATATACACTCCGGGAGGCTACAGACAGTGAGCTCAAGTATAGCCCATGTTTTTCCTGGTCAAGGCTCTCAGGCCATTGGGATGGGACTGGACCTTTATCAGTCCTCGTCAGCGGCGAGGCAGGTTTTTGAAGAAGCGGACGACATTCTGTCATTCCCCCTGAGTCGCCTCTGCTTTGAGGGCCCGGAGGAGGAGCTTAGGAACACGGTGAACGCGCAACCCGCCATCTTCACCACCAGCATCGCCTGTATGCGCGCTGCCGCTCAGATGAGTCCGGATTTACTGAGGGATGCGCCCGACTTCGTAGCAGGCCACAGTCTAGGGGAGTACACGGCCCTCGTTGCTGCCGGTGCGATTGATTTTGCAGATGCCCTCAGGCTAGTGCGACGTCGGGGGGAGCTGATGGAGATGGCTGGTTTACATAACCCAGGCAGCATGGCTGCTGTCCTGGGCCTGGATGAGGCTGTGGTGGAGGAGATATGCAATGAGTCCGGAGTACAGATAGCAAACATAAACTCCCCAGGGCAGATCGCCATCAGCGGCGCTGTGGACTCTCTGGCGAAGGCTATGGAGATGGCTACAGCGCGGGGAGCAGCCCGGGTCATAGCCCTCAATGTGAGCGCAGCTTTTCATTCCCGTCTGATGGAACCCGCTAGAGAGGGGATGTCTCAGGCCAT
>JAENIT010000144.1:0-4020 GCA_016844365.1 Dehalococcoidia bacterium | reverse complement strand
ATGTCTCAGGCCATTGCGTCGGCGGCATTTAGGGACGCCAAGATGCCGGTAGTAGCCAATAGCACAGGGGTCCCCATAACCAAGAGCGAAGGGATAAGGGTTGAGCTAATAGACCAGTTGTGTAGCCCCGTTAGATGGCTTCGATCTGTAGAGTGTATGGCCTCCGCTGGAGTAAAGACCTTCATCGAGATAGGACCGGGACAGGTCCTTACCGGCCTAATTCGCAGATCTGTCCAGGATGTTACCCTGGTTAACTTGAGTAACCTGGAGTCGATAAGGAGCAACAACGGTTGATGAGCTCGCTACATAAGCCAGCTACGTCTCAAAGGAAGACGAAGGGTTCAGGGGAGCGAAGCCAGGCTAGAGCAGTGGCCCTTCAGGCTCTTTATGAGATAGATCTGGCCAGGGGGCGGGAACCACTGAAGGTCGTCCATCGCCTCATCGAGGAGAAGAAGCTCCGCCCCGGCATCCCACCTTTTGTTGAGGAGTTGGTCCTGGGTGTACTGAGTAACAGGGAGCATATAGATTCGATATTAAGAGAGAATGCACCATTGTGGCCTCTTGAGCAAGTATCGGCTATAGATCGAAACATACTGCGACTTGCCATATTCGAGATTTTGTTTGATAATAAAGTGCCTAAAGGGGTTGCCATCAACGAGGCCGTGGAGTTGGCGAAGCTTTTTGGCAGCGAAAGTTCCAGCAAGTTCGTGAACGGAGTGCTCGGGACAATCACCCAAGATAAGCCTAGTGCATTGTTTGGTCTCAGGGGACAGTTGGAATAAAACTAGAATAAACAGGGGGTGAGAGCCAGTTGGCCACCGTTTTTGAGCGAGTAAAGAAAGTCATTGTTGAGCAATTGGGTGTTGATGAGTCCGAGATTGCGCCGGGGGCATCCTTTGTGGATGATCTCAACGCGGATTCCTTGGATTTGGTAGAACTGATAATGTCTTTGGAAGAAGAGTTTAGCAAAGATGGAAAGCCGTTGGAGATCTCCGACGAGGACGCTGAGAAGATAGTAACCGTGCAGGACGCGGTGGATTATCTAAAAGACCACGATATTGAGGACGCCTAACAACGATACAAAAGGGTTAGCTTTGGAATGAACCTCTTCGGCCTGGGTCCCTTGGAGGTTGTGGCAGCCTTGGTAGTAGCTCTGATTGCCCTTGGTCCCAAAGGCATGATGGATATGGCCAGCGCCTCTGGCAAGGCGATAAAGGAGCTACAGCGTGTAAGCTCAGAGATGTCCTACCGGGCCGAAGCCATCATCCGCCACGAATCCTCGACAGAAGAAGAAACGGATTCAGAGCCAGAGCCTAACGAACGCCAGCCCTCTTAGCTCATAGTCTCGCGAGCGGTCTATTTGTGGATAGCCGCTCGCTTCTTGTTTTATCCTGAAGAGGCCGTCTGGTCACTCCATATCGTTTCTGTTGAATGACCAAGAGGCTAGGGTTAGCATCGCAATCGCGAAGGCCGCTACTATGGCAGTGTCCCCCACTACACTCATATAGTTTCCAAAGACCGTGATCCTCATATAGTTGGTCACCCCGCCAGGTCCGTCTCCTGATAGCGCGGGCATAAGGGACTGGCGAATACCATCGGCGGCATAAGTGACAAAGTTAAACCGAGCAAGGAACCCTAGCCATTGAGGCACCATGTCCACGGGGAAGAAAGCGCCAGATAGAAACATAAGCGGCAAGAGAAGCAGTTCGCTTATGACGTGAAACCCCTGCATGGAGCGCATACGGGAGCCGACGAAGGTTCCCATGCCGGCAATGGTTACTGATGTTAAAAAAAGGATCACCATTGCTGGGAGCACGCCAGTCTGGCGCATTTGCACGCCTACAAGGGGGGCCAAGCCTACAATAATCCCGGCCTGTAACATAGCTGCAGTAGAGCTGCCCAGGACCTTCCCCATTGCGACTCCGGCCCTGCTCACGGGAGCTACTAGGACTTCTTTCAGAAAGCCGAACTCTCGTTCCCAGACTACGGACATTCCGGCGCTGAAGGCCGTCATAAAGAGGCTCATGATTACGATGCCAGGGAATATGAAGTCTGCGAAGTCCAGACCCGGCGCGGGGCTGACTACGATCTGATTCAGCCCGCTGCCCATAAGAACCAGGAAAAGGAGGGGAACCATAACTGCAGAGACCGCTCTGGCGCGCTCCCTTCGGAAACGCAGCATCTCCCTCCTCCAGATAACGGATAGGCCACGCCAAAAGCCCATCATCGCGTTATCCGTCCTCCACGACCTCCAGCTCTTGCCATCACTTGCTCCCGAGAATCTGGTTCACCGTCCCTGATCTCGCGGCCTGTAAGGTGCAGAAAGACATCCTCAAGAGTAGGACGGTGCAGCGATACAGATGATACCTGTGGGCCAAGTTCTCTCACCATCTGGGGTATGAACTCTTCACCGTGTTCTACTTGCAGCTCGAGAGCTCCATCTCTCAGGTGAAACTCCAGGTGGAAGCGTTCCTGAAGGATGCGGGCTGTTGTCTCGTTATCCGTAGTCATTAAGGTAACAACATCACCTCCTACTAGGCGTTTGAGCTCGCCTGGCCTGTCAATGGCCACAATTCGCCCGTGGTCTATTATGGCAATCCTATCGCACTGCTCCGCTTCCTCCATGTAGTGAGTGGTCATGAAGATAGTGATATTCGATCTTCCGCGGAGATCCCTAATGTAATCCCAGATGCGGGATCTGGTTTGGGGGTCAAGCCCTAAAGTTGGCTCGTCAAGGAAGAGGACCTGGGGGTGATGCAGCAGTCCTCTGGCTAGCTCTAATCGCCGTTTCATGCCTCCTGAGAAGGTTCTCACCATGGTATCTCGCCGGTCCCACAGCTCCACCATCCGCAGCAACTCCTCGATACGCCCTCTCGCCGTATTGGACGATAGAGCATAGCACATGGCGTGGAACTCCATATTTTCCCGGGCCGTCAGGTAGTCGTCAAGGGTGGTATCCTGGAACACCAGGCCTATGGACTCCCGCACCTGATGGCGCTGACGGACCACGTCGTAGCCGGCGATAAAAGCCTGCCCCGACGTGGGAGTTACGAGGGTGCAAAGGATGTTGATGGTAGTAGTTTTACCTGCGCCGTTGGGACCCAGAAAGCCGAAGAGCTCTCCCTCCTCAACCTGAAAGTCCACTCCATCGACAGCTACTAGGTCTTTAAATCGCTTTACTAGCCCCTGGACTTGTATGGCGCTCATTGGTTGAGGGTAGGAGATGAGTCTTTGTAAACTCTTGATAAGTTGGGTGAGGCTCCTGGTGTAATAACCACGTTTAAAAGCTCCAGTCTACCATTATGATTAGGAACAAGAGGGCAAGATATGCCAAGGAACTCGATACAGCAATTGAATGGCATACAATACGAAGGCTCCCCCAAGGAGCGCTGCGCCTACCAGGTAGAGCAACCCCAGGCTCTGTGTGACTAAGAAGAAAAGGAGCGTAATACTGTTCAGTATCAGGATGTAGAGTAGTATAGCCCATCGGGTCCATCTCTCCCCCTCCACTACTGGGAGCATAGGTATGCCAGCGGCAGCATAGTCTCTGTGGAGCATCAAAGACAGGGCCCAAAAGTGGGGCGGTGTCCAGAAGAATATGATAGCAAAAAGGTAGAAGGCTGGCAAAGCTAGCCCACCTGTAACTGTGGCCCATCCCACGAGGGGTGGGACTGCTCCGGCTGCGCCCCCAATGACTATGTTTTGGGCGGTGGACCGCTTTAGCCACCGAGTGTAAACCAGGACGTAAAAGGCGGAGCCAGCCATCGCCAGGGAAGCGCTCAAGAAGTTTGCCCCAAAGCCTAGTAGAAGGAATGCCAAGAGGTTCAGGGCCAGGCCGAATCGCATGGCACGATCGCGTGACACCCGATGGCTGGCCACGGGCCGGCTGCGAGTCCTGTACATAAGGCGGTCGATGTCCTCTTCAAGGGAGTGGTTCAAGGCGCTCGCGCCGCCAGAGGCCAGAGCGCCTCCCAGCAAGAGGACAAGGATGATCTTTATCGATGGTATTCCTCCTGCTGC
>JAENIT010000143.1 GCA_016844365.1 Dehalococcoidia bacterium | reverse complement strand
GCTACAGGAACTGCGCTAGAGCCCAATTAGCGCCTTGAGCACACCCAAGGTTATGCGCCCTGCCTCTCCTAATGCCTTGGGCTGAACGAACTCGGTCTTGTCATTCTCGGTGTGGTAATTAGGATCGTCCAGACGATGGATGAAAACGGAGGGTATACCAGCGTTAATGAAGCTGGAGTGGTCGCTGCCGGACCTGCCGGACATAGTGAAAGATTGAGCCTCTATCTGGGCTTCCTTGGCGGCATCAAGAGCCAACTTTACCATCTTATCACTCCCCGTTACCCTCCAGTCGTCTCCTACAGCCACCATATCGAGATTGATCATGCCTTTCATCGCCTGGCGCTGCCCCTCGTCAAGGGTGCTGACGAAGTGGCGGCTGCCCCATAGGCCCAGCTCCTCTCCGCCAAAGGCTAGGAAGCACAGCGCCGCTGACTTGGCTAGGGGAGCGGACACTCTGGCCACCTCCATCACCGTGGCGGTGCCGGAGGCGTTGTCGTTGGCCCCGGGACCAGCGGGCACGGAGTCGTAATGGCCTCCTACCACCACCGAGCAGCGGTCGCTGCCCCTGGCCACGACGTTCTGGCTGTGTATATCCCCGGCCAGGGCCTTGACCGAGAGAGATACCGTCACCTGGCTCCCTTTGAGGAGGTCTAGCAGCTTCTGTCCCTCCTCTTTAGACACTGAGACCGCAGGAATGGAGGATAGCTTCCCGAGGGTAGCGCCCCGGACCTCGCCGCTCTCGTTGTTGTACACGATAACTGCCAAAGCGCCTTTGGCTGAGGCGTTCGCCACTTTTTCAGAGAAGGGGATGGTTCCCCGTTCTATAAGGGCTATAGAGCCTCGAAGAGCAAGAGGCGCTAAGTTATCCTGAGTTCCGATACCAGCGGCTACCAGGGGACCCTTGACCTCTCCTGGTGCGGAAAAGAACAGGTTCCTGGGGTTCAGCTTCTCGCTTTGCGGGGACGCTACCTCTAAACTAGACCCCAGGTCCTGGTACGAAGTGAAAGTGAACTGTTGCAGCTCCACCTTGTAGCCGTAGCTCTCCAGGGTGGAGGCTATATATCTAGCAGCCTCTCGTTCTTTCTCCGTTCCCGTGGGGCGGGAGCCGATGGTGGATGCCAGGTGTTTCACATGGCCGTAAGCCGTGTTGTCGGAAAAAGGAGCCGGGGTTGTGGCGACGGAAGCGGCACCGCCTCCTGCTGGCGCTTCTGTGGTGGCTGTAGAACCGCTGCTGTTTGTATGATCGGCGGCGCCGGAGGGTTGGCTCTCGGTCGATGCAGTAGCTGTTTCTTGAGATTGGTCGGATGTTGACCCCGTGGTGCTGGGGGTGGACTGAGCACACGCAACCGTCGCCGTCAGAGCTACCAGCGCTAAAAGAGGGAGTACGAAGTGGCGGATTCTTTTCAGAGCTTCGAAATACATTCTAAGGCCTCCTCTATCTCCCGACGCGCGTCTGGGTCTATCTCTCCCTGCCTGGCTTTCTCTAAAGAACGCCGAGCTCTTCGCCCACCAATACGCCCCAAAGCCCACGCCGCGTGGGACCGAACGATGGGTTCCCCATTAGACTCTAGGGCCGAGCCTAGATGTAATACAACGTCTGGGTCTCCTATGTTCCCCAAGGCCACCGTCGCGTTCCGCTGCATACCCCGCAGTTTGGCACGGCGCACAGGGCTGCCCATGGAGGTCTCCCTGAAAGAGGCGTTGTCCATCTCCAGGATGGGTAATAGGAGAGGATTAGAGCCGACAGTGGGCCTGGGATTGAACTCATCCCAGCCTATGGGCAGCGCCTTTCGATTTACAGGACACACTTCCTGGCAGATGTCGCAGCCGAAGACCCAGTCGCCGATGGGTTCCCGCAATTCCTTGGGGATGTTGCCCTTGTTCTCTATGGTCAGGTAAGAGATGCACTTGGAGTTATCGAGGATGTAGGGGTCGATGAGGGCGTTCGTGGGGCAGGCCTCGATACACAGATTGCAGGAGCCGCAGTTCTTGGCTAAGGGGACGTCCTCTTCTAGCTCCACATCCAGAATGATGGCCGATAAGAAGGCCCAGGAACCCAGACCCGGCACCAGGAGGTTGGTGTTCTTGCCGAACCATCCTACCCCCGCCCGCCGGGCCACCTCTCGCTCCGGTAGGGGCGAGCTGTCCACAAAGAGACGGAAGCCGGGGGTGTAACCCAGCTCTCTGGCAACGAACTGCACAACCCGGCGTAGGCGCTCCTTAAGGACGTCGTGGTAGTCCTCGCCCTGGGCGTAGCGGGCCAAGCGCCCTCTGGGTCTATGCCCCTCAGGTTTGTCGATCTCCTGCTCCTGGGTCAGGTAAGACGCCGCTAAGGCCACCACCGATCTGGCTCCAGGAAGGAGCTCCTGAGGCCGGCAGGAGAGGCGAGCCCGCTGTGGGGTGAACCAGGGCAGGCCATCCATAAGGCCGCCCGCTATCCTGTCCAGGAGCACCTCCTCTGTGTCCAGGAAGTTCTGGGCGGAGGTTACCCCCACAGCGCCAAAACCTAGCTCTGCGGCGTACTCTTTGAGTCGTCTGGCTAGTGACATTGTGGGCCCTAGACCACACCTTCCACAATGAGCTGATTGATCTCCTCCTCTCCGAGTCCCAATAGCTCCTTTAGGACGCTATCGGTGTGCTCTCCCAAACGAGGGGCTGGCTTCGTGATGGAATCATCCAGGCCTATGGCCTTTATGGGGGTGCCGGGGATAGTCTGACAGCCCATCTCTGGGTGCTCCACATCCACAAGCATGTTGCGGAAGCGCAGATGGGGGTCATTCATCACGTCGGCGATGGAGTTGACCCGCGAGCACGGGACTTCGGCGGCCTGAAGAAGAGAGAGCCAGTGCTCTGTGGTGTTGGCGCTGAGGATATTATTGAGAGTCTCTGTAACCAGCTTCACATTGCTGGTCCTCGCCTCGTTGCTCTCGAAGTCGGGGTGGGAGATCAGATCGGGACGGCTTACGGCGGCGCAGAACCGCTCCCACTGGCCGATGTTGCCCACGGCGATAACTAGGTAGCCGTCGGCGGTGGTGAAGGTGGAGAAGGGGGTGATGACCGGGTGTCGGTTGCCGATGGGCCCAGGCACCTCACCGGTAGCCCAGTAACGGGCGATGGCGTTCTCCGCCACCGCCACCAGGCAGTCCAGCATCCCCAGGTCTATGTGGCAGCCCTCTCCGGTGAGATTGCGGTGGTGTAAGGCTCCCAGGACGCTAACAACCCCGTACAGCGCGGGGATCATGTCACCGATGGATACTCCCACTCGCGTCGGGCCGCTCCCTTCCGGGCCGGTTACGCTCATGACACCGCTCATGGCCTGCACTACTATGTCGAAGGCTGGTAGGTTGGCGTAAGGGCCAGTCTGTCCAAAGCCGGAGAT
>JAENIT010000142.1 GCA_016844365.1 Dehalococcoidia bacterium | reverse complement strand
GGCATGTAACACCATAGGGGACGGGGCTGGCGCCGCAGCCTCTGAGAGCTTGGACGCGCCTAGCTCTAAGACTAAGACAAGTCCTGGGAAGAGTTCCGGTGAAGCCCCGCAGATACGCGGCTCTACTCAGACTAACCAGGGCGGACAGGTAACCATTAAAGTGAGCTGGGGAGGCCCCGAAGCCGGACCGGTGTTTCAAGTGGCCATGGACACCCACTCCGTGGATCTGGATGGCTATGACCTGGCGCAACTTGGATCGCTCCGCACTGGCAAAGGGCAGGAGGTGCGTCCCATAAAATGGGACGCACCTAGGGGAGAGCACCACCGCGAAGGCACACTGGTCTTCCCGGAAATAACCCCTGACGGCAACCCGTTGATTGGGCCCGCTGCTGGTGTCTTTGAGCTTATTATTCGGGATGTGGCTGGCATTCCAGAAAGGGTATTCCGATGGCAGGACTAGGTATGAGAACGGCAGTAGCAAAGGCGGGATATAAGCAGACTTCACTAAAGCCACCATATACTGCGCCCAGGCTACTGTTACGTCCTCTCGTCTATAGCTTGCTGGGGGCGATGGGCTTACTAGGCTTTTATATGGGTGTCATCACTCTAGCCCAGAGCTGGCCCCACGCGCTACAGCAATTGGCCGAAGACAGGTGGTTTGTGGGCGCCATCGTGGCTGGTTTCGGCACCCAGGTGGGGCTATTCACCCACCTCCGAGGGCTGCACACCAAGGTGGCGAGCGGCGGTATGGCGGCCAGCACTGGCACCAGCACAGCGGCTATGCTGGCCTGTTGCGCCCACCATCTGACGGAGGTGTTCGCAGTAGTAGGGCTTTCCGGTGCGGCTATATTTCTTAACCTCTACAAGACGCCTCTCCTATGGCTCGGGATCGTTATGAATGCTGCCGGTATAGTTTACCTACTGTGGAACATCCGTCGGGCACTAGGCCCGGCCCTCCATAGCTCACCGCAAGGTAATCAACAGGAGGAGCATTGTCACTAGCCATAAGATATTCAGTAGAAAGGAGGTACAGGAGCCTGTTTAAAAATGCGCCTGGGTTAGTTTCTATGCACTGGATATTTCTCGCAGCCCTGAGCCTGTTGGCTGTGGCAACGGCTTGCAGTCCTGCGCCTAGGGAGGCCAATATGCAAAAGGTGGTGGTGACTGCCAGCGAATTTCGATTTCTTCCTGCCGAGTTCAAACTTTCGGCCGGGGTGCCCACTCAATTAACCCTCGTCAACGAGGGATCGGTAGAACACGACATCACCGTTACCGGGCTAAGCGTGGGTGGTCAGGTGGCGACTCAGGAACACAGCCCCGGGGCCCAGGGTCATACCACAAGACCCACAGCATCGGGAACCGTCCACGTGGTTGCTCCCAAACAGCAGAGGGCCACCGTCTCCTTTACTCCTAAGGCCGGCACCTATGAGTTCGTCTGTGTCATCCCCGGGCACTTGGACGCTGGAATGAAGGGCACACTGCTGGTTGAATAGGTGAAAGCAGGTGGGGACAGAAGTGACAGTGTCAGCCCAAAGAGGCAAATAAAGGAGGGCCTTTTAGATGAGCGCGCGGCGTGGTTCAAGACACAGGGGTGACAAGGCCCCGGTTGGAAAGGGGTGGCTCTTGGTCCTTACTATGATTCTACTAGTAGGGGTTGGATTCGCCTTTACCACCCGTCCTTGGGATCGGCTCCTTAGCACCCCGACTAACGGAGTCCGATTCAGTGGCACATTGGTGCCTGAGCACATTTTCCACTCCTTTGGCCTGGTATCCATAGATGGCGGGCCAGTTATGGCAAAGTTCCCCTTGATGGTGCAGGGCCCCACTCTAGTCACCGACTTAGGGACTACCTGAATGTGTACTCGCGCCCGCCTGGTTCAGGAGTGCAGAGTCTCACCTTGGTTCGGAATGCCTATGTCCGCTCCCGTTTCGCCTGCAAACTTTGAGCTTAAATCGGGCGAGCTGGCTTCCCTTGAGGTCATCGTGGATCCAGCCGCCCATGGCGAGGCGGGGCTGGGTTCTATACAGCGCGGTGCAATCGTGGAAACAGCAGTGGGGCAAAAACTAGAGTTTGTGCTCAATGCCACCGTCGTAAGGTAATGTCCTATTAAATCGTATAGGGAATTGGTACGCAACTTTAGGTAGAATTAACGGGGTCTGGTCATGTCGCAAAGCAGGATTGTCTTAACAGGATGAGTTGGACAACCTGCACCTATCACTGGGTAGGTTAACTCTCCCTGCGGTCTTGGTGATGGCGAATGGCCCAGGCCACGACCTCGGCCCGGTTGCGAAGGTGCAGCTTCTGCATAATGTTCTTGATGTGGTATTTAACCGTCTCGTCGGAGATGAAGAGTAGGGAGGCAATCTCTTTGTTGGTATGACCTTCCGCCACCTGCTCCAGCACCTCCTGTTCACGTGTCGTGAGAGGCTCAGACACATCGCTGTCCTTACCTTCATGTTCCGCGCCGTATCTGGCAAACTCCTCCAGCACCCGTTTCGCGAGCCCTTTGGACATGGCTGGCTCCCCTTGAGCCAGGTTTGCCAGAAGTCTGCCGAATTCATCGCCGGGAATGTTCTTCAGGATATACCCTTGGGCTCCCGACTTCACCGCCTCGAACAGGCTATCCTCGTTGTCGGAGACCGTCAATATAACTACAGTTGTCTCTGGCATATCCGTTTTGATGATGCGGGTGGCCTCCAGACCGTCCATCTTGGGCATATGAATGTCCATGATTACCAGCTCCGGCTTTAGCCTGCGAGCTTGCGCCACGGCCTCCACCCCATTGCTGGCCTGGCCTACCACCTCCATATCCCAGGCGGTCAGCAGGCTAGCCAGGCCGTCACGGAAAAGAGTATGGTCGTCTGCAAGCAGGACTCGTGTCTTTGGCATTTACACCCCCTGAGTCTGACGCCGTGGCAGGCAAACAGTAATCCTACTGCCTTTCCCTGGTGCGGAATCAATGCTAAATGAGCCTCCCAGGGCTTCAGCCCTTTCCCGCATGGTCTGAAGACCAAACTGAGGCGTTCCTCGGCTGGAAGAGCGATCTTGAGAGAACCCTCGCCCGTCATCTTCCACTACCAACATCATGGTTTCTCCCTCTAATCCCAGTTGAACCCTGGCATTGCGAGCTTCTGCGTGTTTACGCACGTTACTAAGAGCCTCTTGGATAATTCTGATGAGCTGGACCTCTTCCTCGGGTCGAAGATTTAGATCATCTTTATTACACTGTAGAACCAATTCCGCGTTAACGCCGCTCAGCTCCGTAAATCGTTTCATGTAAATCATCAGGGCGTCTACTAAATCGGACTCTCCTTGAGTAACCGCGCGCAGCCCTAAGATGGCTTCCCTAACATCAGTATATACCTCGCGAGCTGCTATCTCTAGCTGCTCCAGCTCGC
>JAENIT010000141.1 GCA_016844365.1 Dehalococcoidia bacterium | reverse complement strand
CTGCTTCGGAGCCCGGCCACAAGCTGAAACAGTGCAGGTGGCTCCAGTGGTTCTACTAGCACTAATACTTGAGTGTCAACAGTCAGGCTGGCCTGCACTAGAAGGTCCATATTCCCGTAGTGGGCTGTGGCTACGATGATTCCTTTGCCCCGCGCTCTTGCTTCGTAATAGTGCTCTATACCAACGACGGTTACAGCTCTCCTTATCTGGTCTGGGGACAGTTTGGGAATTCGGAACATATCGAGATAGTTCAGGGTTTGGGTACGGAATACTCCCCTGGCTATCCTGGCCGTCTCCGCGGGCGAAGCGGATGATCCCAGTATATGACGGAGGTTGCTTGTGACCGCTCTGCGAGGTCCGGCTGCTAGGAGGTACGCCAGTTCACCAGCGAACGCCGAAACTGCGTGGGCCACTGGGTATGGCAACCAGGGCACCACGATACTGGCGAGCTTAAACAAGAGGTATTTGATCATATTGTTAGTGTTAGGGCACAGAACTGGTTAGTGCCCAGCCAAATCACAGGGAATCCTCAGCGTTGTCGGTGACCAAGGCTGGCCACATGGGGCGGAACATGTACCACTGCTCCGGATAGCGCCGTATCATCTGTTCCATAGAGGTCATGATACTCTGGGTTAGGACTTGTACGTCTCTCTTATAGTCGCCGCTGTGTTGGTATGGAATCTCCTTGCCCACCAGGATTAGAAAGCTATCATCGGGCCTGCGTATGGCTCCGCCGGTCATCACGGGGGATCCGGTCCTTAGAGCGATAATAGCCGGTCCAGATGGCACACTGGTCCACGCGTCGAAGAAACGGACTGGGACCCCATCATCGGGGCCAGGCCTATCCACCAGGATGCCCAGGATCTCATTGTTTCTCAGGGTTCTGAACACTCCTCGGGCGGACTCTTCTACGGGTATGGTCCCTATGCCTAGGTGCCTTCTAGCTCCCTGAATGAACTCGTCCAGCTTGGGGTGGGGGAATCTCTCGACGATTACACTGACGGGGTAGTCGTGCAGGGCCGCGGCCGCGGCTCCGATGTCCCAGTTGCCCATGTGAAGTCCCAGAAAAAGAGCACCTTTTCCTTGAGACAGGGCATCATCAAAGCTGTGCCAGCCATCAAAGGTGACTCGGCCTTTAATCTCCTCCGCGGCCATATCAGGGAAGCGGAGAAAGTCCACTATGTACTTGGCGTAATTCCTCAAGGAGAGCTTTCCTACACGCCTTACAGCCTCTTTGTCTGCCTGTGGTCCAAGAACGTGGGCCATATTGTCCAGGATGTTTTTCCGACCCCGTCGCCAGAACAGGAAAACAAAATCGGCTAAGAAGCAGGCTAGAGCATAGGTGACCTTCAGTGGGAGCCTCTTAAACAAGAGGCTACACGACTTGATCCCCCAGTATTGGAGCATCTATTGCCTCAGCTATAAACTTCTCAACCATGTCTCTGGCTTCGTCGTCGGTGTACTGGATTGGTGGAGACTTCATGAAATACGCAGCGGGGCCGGTAAGAGTCCCAGACATGCCTCGATCCAGGCCCAGCTTGCAGCACCTTATGGCGTCTATCACAACCCCGGCGGAGTTAGGGCTATCCCATACCTCCAGTTTCAGCTCCAGGTTTAAGGGCACATTGCCGAAGGTGGTACCCTCCATTCGGATGTAACACCATTTTCGGTCTTCGAGGAAGGGCACGTAATCACTGGGGCCAACATGGATATTCTCTGCCCCCAGGTCGAAGTCCATTTGGGATGCGACTGAGTTGGTCTTGGACTCCTTCTTGGAGACCAGGCGTTCCCGTTCCAGCATATTCAGAAAGTCGGTATTGCCGCCGAAGTTCAACTGGTAGGTGCGATCCAGCTTGACGCCCCTGTCCCGAAAGAGACGGGTGAGGATCCTATGGGTTATGGTAGCCCCCACCTGGGACTTGATGTCGTCTCCAATTATGGGCAGTCCCCTCTCCTTGAAGCGTCCCTGCCAATACGTTTCCCTGGCGATGAACACCGGGATGCAGTTCACGAAGGCGCAGCCCGCGGCCAGGACCTGCTCCACGTACCATTTAGTGGCCTCCTCGCTGCCTACAGGCAGGTAGCTCACCACCACATCAGTGTGAGTGTCCTTTAAGATGCCCACGATGTCCGCTGTAGGGCCGGGAGCCTTCTCGACTACGTCGGCCAGATATTTTCCGATACCGTCGTGGGTCATGCCCCTGTTCACAATTACCCCTGTCCGGGGCACGTCAGCGAACTTGAAGGTGTTGTTAGGGGGGGCGTAGATGGCCTCGGCCACGTCCTTGCCCACCTTATTCTTGTCCACATCAAAGGCGGCCACCACTTGAATGTCACCCACATGGTAGTTTCCCAGCCTCGCGTGCATGAGTCCGGGGATGAACTCGTCTTCGGCAGCGTCACGATAGAAGTGAATCCCCTGAACCAGAGAGGATGCACAGTTGCCAACTCCAATAATAGCTACGTTGATTTTTCCCAACGGTCTTGTCTGTTCCTCCTTCCTTCTCGATAAGAGGATAATGTCCCTTAGCCATTCTACCAACTTACAAGCAGGCTTACAAGCCAAACGGGATTGACGAGTAGGGATCAGAGGGTAGATATTCGGGGAGTAATAAGAAGTTAGATAAAGCCCACCCCATTCTAGAGCCCTTCGGCTTGCTCTCGCCAAGGCGGGACGCCTAGGAGACAGGGCAAGCCTCTGGGAACGTGATCTTAGCGATAGGAAGAATAGGTCTACTGTGGAGCGGTTAGAACAGTTAAAAGAGGCGCAGCGGCGGGTGAACACTCTTCGCTCTCAAGGGGTGTCCATGACCTCCCAGGAGGCCAGACAGGCCATGAACCGGCTGATGGGCCTACTGCGAGGGGCATCACCTGAAGAGCTGGCCGCCTTCAGCCTGTGGAAGGCCGAGGAGGATCAGAGGCTGGGGCAGGCGTAGGGGATGAGAATATCCGTCCCAAAGCAACAAAACTGTTGACAAAAGGTTATCCGATGACTACGATGGGGCTACGATAGAGAAGGCTCCTTCAAAGAATCAGGTGGGGCTTGCTGGGGTCAGAGAAGGCTTAAAGGGAGTCTTGTGGTGTGGACGCTGAGAGGAAAATAGTGGTTGAGTGATGGGCCGAGGGTTAAAACCTCGGCCCATCACGCTTTTTTTCAACCGCTGTAGCGCTCCGTTTCTTAGATTTACAGTCATCTGGAGGGGAGGTGGTTGGCTATGGACACTGGATAATAGGGACTGGTGAGGGTAAAGAGTGTAAGAGCTTTTGTTAAGGGAAGGAGGCACCAGATGTCTATAAAATTCTTAGCACGCACACTACCGGTGTTGCTCTTGCTGCTGGGTCTAGCAACTGCCTGCGGCCCATCGGCGGCTAAGCCCGCGCCGGAGAAAGAGGCCGCCGCA